>JAPWUZ010000224.1 GCA_028275265.1 Armatimonadota bacterium
GCGCTGGCGGGTGTGCCCGCACGGGAGGCAAAACATCGGGTGGAAGTGGCTCTGGAGCTGGCTCGCGCCGACACCTTCGCGCATCGTCCCATCGGTAAACTGTCCAAGGGAATGACCCAGCGAGTGTCTCTAGCGCAGGCACTGGTCGGTGACCCGCAGCTGCTCATTCTGGACGAACCAGCCTCCGGGCTCGACCCCGTGTCGCGGGTGGAGATGCGCAACGTCTTGCAGGCACTGAAAGAGAACGGCAAGACCATTTTCCTCAGCTCGCACCATCTTGGTGAGGTGGAACTGATTTGCGACCGCGTAGCGATTATCCATCGGGGGCATCTGCTCGCCTTCGGTACCCCGCAGGAGCTGACCCAGCAGACGGACCGTTATGTTATCGCCGCCGAAAACGCCAGCCCGGATGCCGAAAGGTCGCTGCGGCAGACCTGCACCAGCGTCCGGCGCGATGGTGAGCAGCTGGTTGCCATCACCGATGGCGAGCGGTTGTACGCGGCGGTGGAGGTGCTTCAGAGGGCGAACGCGCGGCTGGTCAGTCTGAATCAGCAGCGTGAGACTCTAGAAGAGGCTTTCCTGCGTATCGTGCAGAACGCGCCTGCCACACCTCCCGTCGAGAAGGCGGCATAGGAGGGATAGAATGCTTAGAGCGTTTCTCGCCCTTGTCAAACTAAGTTTTCTGGAAGCCGTGCGACGGCAAATCCTGCATGTGATGGTACTGCTGTCGTTGGTGGTGATTGCCGTCGCGGGAACGGTGTCCTTCTTCGATCTGGGCGTGCAGGTGAAAATCGTGAAGGACACCGGCATGGTCATGATCCTGCTTGCCGGTTCGCTCAGCGTAGTCTTTCTCATCAGCGGCGCGTTGTTCCACGATGTAGAGCAACGCCTCGTCTACCCCCTGCTCGCCCGACCCATCCCGCGAGGGCTCTATCTTTTTGCCCGATACACCGGCGCGCTGGCGGCGGTATACGCGGGTATGACCCTGATGGCACTCACTCTGCTCATTCTATTGTGGGTACACCTGCGCACCGTGTCGGCACTGGCAGTGGTCGCCATTGCCTTTACGTATCTGGAAGTGGCTCTGGTGGGGGCATTGGCGATGTTGCTTTCCACCTTTTTCACCCCTGCCATGACCGCCACGCTGACGCTGTTCCTGTATTTGCTCGGCAGCCTGAAGATGGGCTACCTGCACCACCTGGCGGAGCGCAACACCGGCTTTGCGAAATGGGCAATCACCGCCATTAGCGCGGTGCTGCCGAACATGGAGGCGTTCCGCTTCAAGGATGCACTGGTTCACGACCTGAATGTGCCAGCGAACTACCTGCTGCTGGTGGCGATTTATGGCATCTGCTATGCGGCAACATGCGTGGCGCTGTCGATTTGGAACTTCGGGCGGCGGGAGGTGTAGCATGAGGCTGATTCCCGTTGTATTAACGATATTCCTGCTGGCGTCCGTCGCTGCCGCTCATGAAGAAGTTGGTCATAGTCATCACCATGAGCCGCACCACTGGGAAAGCGCAGAGATGCGACACAACATCCTTGCCCAGCTGGGCGGTATGGTCGTACTCGGGGCGGCTGCAGGCAGTTATCTGCTGATTCGCAGGAGGGTCAACGCATGAAACGTCTGCCCGCGCTCATCGCCGCTCTGGCTGTCGCATGCGTGTGGTCGGAGGGACTGCTCTCGGCGAATGCGCCGAGGATGGAGCAGGCTTCCGTCGACAATGCCGCCCTGCGCACGGTGATGGCGATGGCAGGGCAGTTCCGCATTGTCTTCGCCAACCTGCTTTGGATTAAAGTCGACCAGTACCACCATGAATATATCGAACAGCATGGGGACTGGGCACAGGACACTGACCTGCTGCCGATGCTGCGCATGATTACCTGGCTGGACCCGCACTTCGTGCAGGCGTATCAGGTAGCGGGCTTTATGCTCTCCGGTCGCCTGCACCGCTACGAACATGCCCGACAACTGTTAGAAGAAGGTATCCGTAACAACCCCAAATCTTTCGAGTTGTACGAAGAGATGGGCATGGCAATCCTCCGCGCTCGAAAGGACTATCGCGAAGCGTATGCCTTCCTGACCAAAGCGCTCTCGCTCGCCACCGACGAATTTGACCAAAAACGCCTGCAACGCTTCTGCAACACCGTCCGTCGCAAGATAGAAGAGGAAACCAACCCGCCCGCAACGAATCAAAAGACGCCCGCCCACGATTGAAATCATGGGCTGTGACTGCATCGCGAACATCTGTAGCCCGCGCCATGCCTGGCTCGCCCTCAAGGGTGCGGCTACATGGTGGTTGAAAGAGGCATTGTGAGTATGGCTCTCTCTCAAGAACAAATCTTACAAATCTTTCGCGACTGCGGCGCGGTGTTGCACGGGCACTTTCGGCTGAGTTCGGGCAAACACAGCGACACCTATTTCGAGAAGTTCCAGGTGTTGCAGTATCCCCATTATGTGCAGCAGCTGTGCGGCGAGCTGGCGAAACGCTTCCGTGACGACCGCTTGGACGTTGTGGTAGGTCCCACGACCGGCGGGGTCATTATCGCGTATGAGGTCGCCAGACAGCTGGGCACGCGCGCCATCTACGCCGAGCGCGAGGGCGACAAGCGTGTGCTGCGACGTGGATTCACCCTGCGCGAAGGGGAACACGTACTGGTGGTGGATGACATCCTGACTACCGGCGGGTCGGTGCGCGAGGTGCTGCAGATGCTGGAGCCATACCGCGTGCAGCTGGTGGGTGTGGGTATTCTGGTAGACCGCACAGGTGGACAGGTAGACCTGGGCGTGCGCACCGAATCGCTGCTGCAGCTGGTGGTGGAAGCATGGCAACCCGAAGAGTGTCCCCTTTGCCTGCGCGGCGAGCCGATTACCGAGCCGGGTAGCAGGTTCCTGCAGGCACGTTAAGCTGCCTCCGCCCGCGTCTGGTAGCCATACTCCTGTAGCAACTGCTTCCATGCGGTCAGAAAGTGCACCGTATCGAAGCGCTTCGCCTGCTCGACGCACCGGGTGGGGTCGTAGTCCTGAGGACAGTATCCCAGAAGGGCTTCCGCCAGCGAGTCGGGCTCCTGCCGGTCGAAAAACATGCCGGTTTCGCCTTCTATCACCGATTCGGTGGCTCCACCGCTGCGATAGGCAATCACCGGCGTGCCCGAAGCCATCGCTTCCACAGGGGTCAAGCCGAAATCCTCTTCCGCAACCAGTATCAACGCGCGGGCGCGAGCCAGTAATCGCCGCGCCTCGTCGTCCGGCACCCTGCCGGTGAACCGCACCGTTGGTCCCGCCATCTGGCGCAGGCGAGGCTCGTCCCTCCCCTCCCCCGCCACCACCAGAGGCACGCGCAAACGATTACACGCCTCTATCGCCACGTCGATGCGCTTGTAGGGTAGCAAACGGCTCAGTACCAGGAAGTAGTCCCCTTTCTCCTGCGTCGAAACAGGATGGTACAGCACAGTATCCACCGGCGGATAGATAATGCGCGACGGGCGACCATAGAACCGCCAAACACGCTCCTGCACCGTGCGCGAGATGGAAATGAACTCGGTCACCCGCCCGGAGGTGTGGCTATCCCAGCGGCGAAACCGTGCCATCAGCAGCCGCACCGCCGCGCGGGTCACCGGAGATACCGGCTCATAACGCAGATAACCGTCCAGATTCCATGCAAAGCGCATCGGTGTCTGGCAGTAACACAGATGCGGCACTCCGGAGGGCGGGCGCACTCCCTTCGCGAACGCACTGGAGATACTCACGATGAGCCCATGCCCGTGAAGGTTCATCCGCTCAAAAGCCATCGGCAGTAGAGGCAGATACAGACGGGTGCGTTCCACCGCAAACGGTAATCTCTGCAGGAAACTGCTCTGAACAGGTACTTGCGGAGGCACACACGCCGTACGCACACCAGAATGCACGACGGAAGTGTACACCGTTGCATCGGGGGTCAAGCGCAGGAAAACGTTCAAAACCTTCTCTGCCCCGCCGAGCTGGTTCAGATAATCGTGAATGATGGCAACAGGCATCGCGCCCTCACAGCATGGTTTTGTTTCAGTTTTCGCAATGCCACCAGCGATTCCTTCCCACCGTCCACCTGTAGGAACCTTGCTGGTATACCTCGAACTTTTTATCAGTCCACAGTGGAAAGGAGGTTGTGTGCGTCAAAGCACACGCAGGCAAAATGGAGAAACTGCGCTTCGGTGTCATCGGTATCGGGGGTATGGCAGAGCATCTGGCAAAGCTCTTACAGCAGTTCGAGGATGCCGTGGTGGTGGCAGCTGCCGACACCAACCCCGAACGCAAGGGCGCGGCGGACGCCCTGAACGCCGTGTTTTACACCGACTATGAACAGATGCTGCAGAAAGAGGCTCTGGACGCGGTCGTCATCGGTACACCGTGCGGACTACACCTGGAACCGACGCTGGCAGCCGCACAGGCGGGCAAGCATATCTTTCTGGAGAAGCCGATGGAGATTTCGGTGGAGCGGTGTGACCGCATGAACCGTGCCGCTCAAGAGGCAGGTGTGAAGTTGA
>JAPWUZ010000225.1 GCA_028275265.1 Armatimonadota bacterium
TAGTAGCCCGCCTCCCAGCTCCAGCCGTTTGGCTCGTTCAGTAATTCTATGCGAACCTTCTGCCCTGCGTAACGTGAAAGGTCTACCGTCACATCCAGCCAGCCGTTTTGTGCCGTTTTCTCTCCCACCGTTTGCCTCAGTAGTTCCTCGCCGTTCGCCCTTACCACCAGCGTCCAGTCGCCTCCCGGGTGGTGCCCGACCGTTAGCCTGAGCAAAACCTTCCTGTCGGCAGGAATCTCCACCGTACGCGCGATGACACAGGGAGTCTGCCTGTCCAGTGGGTGGGTCATAAACACATTTTTCCTGCCGTTCCATTCAGGGCGCAGCCCGGGGTCCATGTCCTCGCCACAGTGGTGCAGGCTCCAGCCCGGCGCCCACTCCTCGAAGCTTTTCGCCAGCGCGCGTGCCCACGGTAACTCACGGATGCGTGCCATCTCGCCCGGCGAGTAACGGACGCCTGAGGGGGGCTCTGGTGACCACGATTGTACCAGCCGCGAGGGGCGTGGCGGCTTCACGCGGATTTGCCACACTTCCCCGCCGTTTCCATTGCGTTCCACCCTGCCTCCATAGCGCACCACCGCCTGACGTGCCAGTTTGACACAAACATCTATCAACTTCTCAAAGGTATAGTCACTGTGCGCAAAGGAGGCTCTGGTGTCCAGATGCGATTTAAACCGCTCGGGCAGGCGCGAGTAGCCGATGGTGGTAAACAGGATACCTGCGGCGTTGGAAGGGTTACAATCCGAATCCTGTCCACACCGGGTGGAAATCACAACGGTGCGCTCGATGTCGCCCTGCCCATACAGCAAGCCCATGACAATGTATGCCCCATTCAGTTTGGCATCGATGTTGAAATTGCCTTGCGTGCAGGAAAAGCGGCGATAATCGGGGTTGCCGTTGTACTTCTGCTCGACCAGCTCCCACGTGCGCTGCCAATCCCGGGGATACTGGCGATACCAGCGGAGCACATCACGGATGGTTTCCGCATACTGGCTTCGCGAGGGGATGCATTGCAACCCCGCTTCCACTATCTTTACCGGCTCCTTTTCGAAGAAGGCAGCGGCATACATCCCTCCCACGAACTGACCACCGTACACCCCATCGCCGTAATTCATCAACCTGCCGAACACTTCGCCGAGGTCTATCGCTGCCTGCGGGATGCCGGGGGCAATAAGACCGGAGAAATCCGCCTCTATCTGGTAGTCGATGTCATCGGCATGCGGGTTGAACTGCGGGTGTCCCGAATCGGGCGGTGCAATGCCGTTGCGCAGGTTCTCGCGTCCCTGCCGGTTGGCATGCCAGAGTGGGTAGCGGCTGTTGGCGAAGTCGATACCTGCCTGACGCATGTTCGCGCCGAGACCGTACCGTTCCAGCGTGCGCAGAAAGGTCATCTCCACGTACAGGTCGTCCTGCCAGAACTGGTTGACCATCTCGGGTCGCCAGGCAGGTATCTCCTGCTCCGGGATGATGGCGCCGATGTAACGAAACTCCGTCGGTCCGCCCCAGCCGACGCCGACCATCTGTCCAATCCAGCCGGCTTTCATCCGGTCCACGTACTCATCGAGGGACAGGCGCAACCAGCGCGTCGGCGCACGGAATAGCCTATTCACCGGGTCTCTTTAGCTCCTTCGAAAGGTTCTGCGCGTCGATCCTGGCTTTCATTTTGCCGTCCACTCCGTAGAACACCACGCTCTCGGTGTTGATAACCGTACGCAGCCGCCCCTGTCCATCGTAAAGCACCAGCAGGGTATCCTCTCCGGAGGTTTTCAATTCGGCGCGAATCCTGCCCTCTTTGTCTACCAGCTCGATGCGCTGTGTTTGGGTTACTGCAGACGTCCGTGTTCTGGACTGTGCCCACAGGGTTGCTACTACCAGCATCAACCCCGTTATCAGCAGCAACAAGGTACGTGCACTCCGCATCATTGTGCCCTCCTGCCGTTTTTTTTCACCATAACACATCCTGCAGGGGGAACGCAAGCGGCAGGAAAACAGACGCACACCGCGAATATCGTGTCAGATTTCTGGACATAGTGGCGTTGTCGCAGGAGGATGGCTACATCAAAGGTGTGGTCAAGCCGAACTGGTCGTAGGGCGCGCCGGGGAAGGGGACTACACAGAGCGCAATCAGCCGGGCGGGTAGAAGGAGGGACAGTATCGTGCTTCGAGCGGGTGTATGCTCCGTCACCTTTCGCAATCTGCCGCCACAGGAGGTGATTCGCCTGGCGGCGCAGGCTGGTTTGCAGGGTATCGAATGGGGCGGCGATATCCACGTACCCCACGGCGACCTGCAAAAGGCGCGTGAGGTCGCGCGTCACACGCGCGATGCAGGGCTGGTGGTCAGCTCCTATGGTTCCTACTACCGCGCCGGGCACGGGGATGAGCTGCCCTTTGAAAAGGTGCTGGCAACCGCGAAAGAGCTGGAAGCACCTGTTATCCGGGTATGGGCAGGCAAACAGGATTCGCACGAGGCGTCGCCGGAATACTGGCAGAAGGTGGTGGAGGACTCGCGAAATATCGCACAGAGCGCATCGCGCGAGGGGGTCACCCTCTGCTATGAGTTTCACGGTAACACACTCACCGATACGGGGGAATCGGCGCGGCGACTGCTGGAGGCGGTAGCGCATCCCGCCATGCGCACCTACTGGCAACCGAGGGTGGAACAGTCTCTCCTGCCGAACCTGCGCGATTTGCGCAGGTTACTGCCCTGGCTGGTAAACGTCCATGCCTTCTGGTGGAGCAGTGCGGGCGAGCGCCGTTCTCTGCATGAAGGCGAGAAATCGTGGAACCGTTTCCTTCAGGTCGTACGCCTCTCTCAGAGAGAACACTGGGTACTGCTGGAGTTCGTACGGGCGGATTCGCCGGAGGCGTTCTTGCAGGACGCGCGTACCCTGCAGCAATGGTTAAGCGCGGGATAAAAAACTCCATGCCGGCGGAGGTGTGCAAACAGGGAAACTTTTTCTCCCTGCGAGCGTCTACTACAGTGAGGTGATAGGTAATGGTAACTATCGGCGATGTTCTCGCGGTAATCGGGACTGTGGTGGCGACGGTAGTCTCCCTGTGGGCGATGGTGATAGCCGTGTCAGTGCTATTCGGTGAGCGGACGGCGCGTGCTCGCGAGCGCATCGAGCATTCCCCGGGCAAGGTGACCCTGCTGGGCGCAGTCATTGCACTGGTGCTGGGTATTATCGTGGCTGCGCTGCTGAACCAGCCAAACGGTCTGCTGAAGCTGATCGGATGGGTCATTTACCTGCTGCTACTGCTTACAGGGGCAATCGGGTTTAGCGGACTGGCGGCGCTGGTGGGGCAGCGTTTGAAACAGATGGAGCCGTCGCTGACTCCCTACGGTGCGTTGTCCCGCGGCGCGTTGTTCTGCGTGCTGGCAACGCTGGTTCCGATACTGGGCTGGTTCGTGGTGGGTCCGCTGATGGGCTTTGCGTCGCTGGGTGCTGGTGTGGAAGCTCTGCTTACCCGCTCACACGCTGTCGCTCCATCTCAACCTGCGAACACCACCGCCTCCTGACGTGAGGAAGGTGAAAAACGGTGCAACTGAGCCGCAGAGAGTGTCTGCATCTCGCGCTGGTGGCAGGGGCTGGATTGCTCACCGGCTGTCGGTCGGCTCTGCGCCGGGCAATGGCTCCTCCACCGCTTATCGCCGGTCTGGCGAGGCGCAGGGGTCTGCCCGACGACACCATCTGGCTCAACCGTGTGACCTTCGGGGTAACACTCACCGAGCTGGATCGGCTGGCGGAGATGGGCAGGGTTGCCTATCTCGAGCAGCAGTTGCACCCCAATGAGGAGGGCGAGGAATGGCTGGTGCGGCTGCGATTGCGAGGCTTCGAGATATTTCAGGTTGCCCCCGCCGAGCTGGGTGACCTGCCCATACCCGAAGTCCTGCGCCAGCTGCAGCAACACGCCATCCTGCGCGCCGTCTATAGCCGCTACCAGCTGCAAGAGCGCATGGTGGACTTCTGGCGTGACCACTTCAACGTCTACGCCCGCAAGGGGCTTTGTGCCTACTACCTGCCGCAGTATGAGCGAGACGTGTTGCGACGCCACGCGCTGGGCAAGTTCCCCGACCTGCTGAAAGCAACCGCCCGCAGCCCCGCGATGCTTCTCTATCTGGATAACTACCGCAACCGGCGCGGCGTGCCGAACGAGAACTATGCCCGCGAGCTGATGGAGCTGCACACGCTGGGCGTGCATGGCGGTTATACCCAGAAGGACGTGCAGGAGGTTGCCCGCTGCTTTACCGGATGGACGGTGGAAGAGCGTTTCCTGCGCCCGCGCGGCAGGTTCCGTTTTGACCCATCCCAGCATGATGACGGCGAGAAGCACATCCTAGGGCGACGCATCCCGGCTGGTGGTGGGGAAGAGGAGGGCGAGCAGGTACTGCAGATGCTGGCGATGCACCCCTCCACCGCACGACATCTCTGCGCCAAGCTGTGCGCGCACTTTGTAGCGCAAGTTCCCGAAGCAACCGTACGCCGCCTCAGCGAGGTGTACCTGAGTACCGGCGGTGACAT
>JAPWUZ010000227.1 GCA_028275265.1 Armatimonadota bacterium
CTTCTCCCAGACGTCCAGCAGGGCTAACTGCAGTTTGTTCAGGGGCATTACCGCCGGATTGCGCAGGTCTACCGTACGTCGCACCACCATCGCATTCTGCATCAGCTCCGTCTGTTCCGTAATGCGAAGGATCCATCCCACCGTGCGCTGATACTCCTGTTCGATAGTGAGATGCAGTCGCTGTCCCACTTCAGCGGGTTGTACCCGCGACGCATAGAGCCGTGCGGTAGGCATGTGAGCACGTATCAGCTCCAGCTGCGCATTATCGACTATCATACGGAAGAACTGCCACTCCCGGTACATCTCCCGCAGCAACGCAAGGTGCTCGGACGATTCGGAGGCGAACCATTCTAACGCGCTGCCCATTCCGTACCAACCCGGTATCGCATACCGGCTTTGTACCCAGGCGAATACCCATGGGATGGCTCGCAGGTTTTCCAGCCCAACAGTGCCCTCTCTAGGACGGAACACCGGACGCGAGGCTATAGGCAGTCGGCTGATGTGAGAGATGGGCGTCGACTGGGTGTAGAATGTCCAGAAATCCGGGTCCTCGTATACCAGCGCACGGTACACCTGCAGAGAGTGTTTGGCGAGGCTTTCCATTGCCGAGTACCAGCGCCGCGGAATGCGCTTACGGATGCGACCCGCGGTAGCCAGCATCACCGCGTGCGCCACCTGTTCGAGATGCCGATGGGCAATGGGTATTAGACCGTAGCGGAACGACACCACTTCACCCTGCTCGGTAAAGCGGATGCGGCCGTTCAGGCTACCCGGCGGCTGCGAGAGAATGGCAACGTTCGCCCGTCCGCCGCCACGTCCGACGGTGCCACCCCGCCCATGAAACAGACGGAAATCCACTCCCGCCCGGCGACAGGTCTCCGCCAGGCGCGCCTGGGTTTCGTAGAGCGACCAGTTTGCTGCCAGATAGCCGCCGTCTTTGCTGCTGTCCGAGTAGCCCAGCATAATCTCCTGAAAGTTGTCACGTGCCCGCAGGTGCTGTTCATAGGCACGATTGGCAAACAGCTGCTTCATCAGCGTGTGGCAGTTGCTCAAATCATGGATGGTTTCAAAGAGGGGCACCACATCGATGTCGCTCTTCATGTGCCCGTTTTGCCAGCACACCAATCCCGCCTCCTTTGCCAGCAGCAGAACCTCCAGCACGTCGCTGATACCGTGTGTCATGGAGATGATGTACGCCCTTACGGAATCGGGTGAAATGTAGCGCAGGGCATGCTTCATCACCTCGAACACCTGTAGCACCGACTGAGTGTGCGGGCTACCTGTCCATTCGCGAGGCAGCAGGGGACGCGGGTTGCACAACTCGCGGGTCAGCAGACGAACCTTCTCTTCTTCGGGCAAATCCGAGTAACGTGTGCCGCCGGACAACACCTTCGCCGTTTCCAGAATCTCGTCAATCGCTCTGGCGTGTTCATCGCTGTGCTGGCGGATGTCCAGCGTTGCCAGGTGGAAACCGAACGCCCGGCACTGTGCAATCATCTTTGCCAGTTGACCTTCGTCAGCCAGCGCGCGTGCCCGGTTCTCGCGCAGACTTCTCTGCAACAGCAGCAGGTCTGCCAGAAGCTCCTCACTACCGTGATAGGCGGGAAACCGCGCGGCGAACGACGGACCCTCTGCGTGGAAGTCGGTCAACGCGCCGAGGTGTCGCAACGTGGCACGGAGGCGTACCTCGATAAAGCATAGTTTCAGTGCATACGGCTCGCGTTCGTGGCGACGCAGGATGTACGCAGGTAGGGAAAACTGTTCCCTGTCCTCATCCAGAGCGAGCAACAGATCCTCGCTGGCGGGTATCAGGCGCGTGCTCTGGGTCAACTCGCGTCGCAGCTCGCGAACGCACCGCAGGTAGTGCTGGAGCACCACTTTTTTGTGCATTAACAGCGTCCACCACGTCACCTCCGGGGTGACCTTGGGGTTACCGTCGCGGTCACCGCCCACCCATGACCGGAAGCGAATAAATGGAGGTATTTCGAAAACCGCCTCTGGATAAGCGTGCCGAAGGGCGGTACGCAGGTCCTCCATGAGCCAGGCCACCACGTCGAGGATGGTGTGCTGGAAAAAGTATAAAGCATTGCGCACCTCATCATAAGGGGTGACCGTAGCGGAACCGAACTCGTCCGTTTGCCAGAGTGCAGTGAGCGAGCGCCTCAGCTCGTTTTCAATAACCCCCAACATATTCAGGGGCATGTCCAGGCGTGGGGCATTTGGTGGAAGTGAGCGATCGGACAGGTGCTGCACAATTCGGTAGAGCTTGTCCAGCACGGAGCGGCGACGGGCTTCGGTCGGGTGTGCGGTAATGGTAGGACAGATGTCCAGCTGATAAAGCAGCTGCTGTACCTGTTCGGCGGTCATCCCGCTCTGCTTCAGGCGCAGCACCGCTTCACGAATCGACTCGGGGCGAGGTTCACCGGTGGCCAGTATTTGTCTCTCGCGGTTCACACGCACAATCTCCTTCTGCTCCACCATGTTCAACAGCTGAAAAAGCACGGTGTACGCCCGCAACAGTTGGCGTACGAAATGGGGGTCCCTCAGCTGCGGGATGCGCTCCATCAGGGTGTGAGGGTCGGTTTCTTTTTCCTCATACAGCTGGCGCGCGACGTGCAACAGGTTGTCGCCCTCCTGCTCTTGGAGCACCTCGCCCAGCAGCTGGTCCACGAGCGAGATATCCTCGCACATAGGGCCAGATAGCCCCGCACACTCCGCCTCCAAGCCCAGAAAAGCTCCCATTGCCCCTCCCGATAGAAATCCGCTGCGAAAGGATGAGCGTTTCCCCAGCGACGAAAGCAGGGCTATGGTGTGAACCTCTGGCTCTCACAACCCATGCTCCCATTCGTGGTGGAGAAATAGTTTCTTTACAACACGTTGAATCTCCTGCTCCGAAGGGAGATGTCCTGTGCGAAGTTGTGCCCTGATGGTGCCCTTGAAGATGGAGCCTGAAGGCGTTTCAGCGTTTACGCCTCAGCCGGCAGCCACGTCGGAACGCAGCCACCGGCTGAGAGTGACGGATGTGCGTGCCCGGACAGGTTTAAGCCCAGTGCACCGGGCGTACTCGGGGCGCACGTGCCAGATAGCGTTTCGCCTGCTCGGGGGTCATCTCTGGGTTGCGGAAGGAGATACCGGATAACTTCAGCATCCGGTGGAACGCCTCCTTGTGGGGTTGAATACCCGCAAACATCTCCTTCCCCGCTCCCAGCGCGGTCACCAGCGTCCAGTCGCTCGTGTGCTGTGTGCCAATCCACGCGATTCCGAAGTAGTTGGAGAGCACTTCGCCCATCACGCCTGTCAGATTGGCATGGGCGCGGTTCAGCGTGGGGGCAGGCTTACCGGCGGCAACATTGGCGATGACCTCTGCCTCGTCGCGGCTGATTTCGACGCCAGTGACCTCGTGCACTGCCTCACGTACCTTATCTGGGGTAGGCGTACCCGCCTTCTTCAGCAGTTCCTGAATGGCGACGTAGGAGCCCTTCGCCTGTGTGACGCGCTCGAGGCACTTCGTGCTGTCGCGGTACTCTTCTCCCATGCCGTTCAAGCCGGGGTTGGAGTTACCATGGTCGCTGGTGATGATGAGCAAGGTATCAGGATGTCGGCGCACGAAATCCACCGCCACTGCAACCGCGTCGTCGAAGGCAAGCTGGTCCCACAGAATCGCGGCGGGGTCGTTCGCATGCGCCGCGTGGTCCACACGTCCACCTTCTATCTGCAACAGAAACCCCTTTGGCGAGCGCGACAGGATTTCCAGCGCAGCCCTTGACATCTCTGCGAGGGTGGGTACCTGCGCCCAGACTTGCGGGTCGTTCTTGTGGTCAATAGTAAAAGGCACATGTCCGGGCCAGAACAGCCCGAGTACCTTTTCGGGGCGGTCGCGTCCGGTCACCTGCTCGCGTTTCTCCCAGAAAGTGTAGCCCTTCTGCCGGTATTCGGCAATCAGGTCGCGTTTGTCCGCACGTTGTGTGGGGCCAAAGAACCGTCGTCCGCCCCCCAACAGCACATCCACCACGTCCAGATACTGCGTGGCGATGGTCTGCTCGTCATCCCGGCTCGGATGCACAGCGGCAAAACCGGCTGGCGTAGCGTGCGTGATGGTCGTGGTGGTCACAAGCCCCACGCGCTTGCCCGCCCGCTTCATCAGGTGCGCAATCGGGGTTAATTTGGTGCCATCGGGCAACACGTTCACCGCGCCGTTGAACACGCGCGAACCACTACCCCACGCGCTGCTCGCCGCCGACGAGTCGGTCACCAGCGAGTCCAGCGAACGAGTCTCAAACAGTCCCACGACCGCCTCGGGATCCTGCAGGAGCTGGAACCACCGCGTCCCTTTTCCACGTGCCATCAGAGAGAACGGCTCCGCCATCGACGGCACGCCCATGCTCATACCGTCGGAGACCATGAAGATGATGTTCTTCACATGGGTAGAGCGGGCACGCATCTGTGCAGAAGCTTCTCGAAAAAGCAATCCACCGCTAACCAGCGCTGCCGCT
>JAPWUZ010000226.1 GCA_028275265.1 Armatimonadota bacterium
TGACCGAAGTTTTCACGCCCATTATACTTTGCGGATGTTATGGGAACGTTATAGACGTGTTATGAAGCTGTTAAAAGCCATCGGAGGGGTGCTGTGCTTCTCTCAGAATGGGAGAGATGCTAGCTTCGCTCACATCCCGCGCTTAGGCAGGGGATGTCTGAGATTCTTCGCTCCGCTCGGAACGACAGTGATTCTGGGACTGGAACGGGCGCGCATCGGCAGACACCAGGGCATAGGTCGCCTCTGGATGACCGTCCCATCGCTGTTTGACCTGCCACATGAAGTGCGCCAGCTTCATGTCGCGGCTGGCGTCCACAAAGCCATCGTAGTCCAGATTCAGCATGGGGATGTTCCCATAACGACGGCGCAGCTCGCGCGTGAACGCCGCCACCACGTTGCCCGGCATACAGTTGAACGGGCGCACCGCCACAATGCCCGCCAGTCCCCGTCGCGCATAGTCCACCGCCTTGCCCAGTGAGCAGATGGCTTCCCCACCGAAGTCGGGATGCACGAACTCCGAGCCCAGCCGAATCACCTCATCCGCGCTGATGTCAGGGTAGTCGCCCAGTACCTCCTGCACCACCTCCGCCAGCGTATGCTCCTCGCGCTTCGCCAGATGGTGGTTAATCCACGCCGCCAAGAAGTTCACCAGATGCTCGCGGCGAAGGGTATCCAGCCAGCGGTTGCGCTCATTGTGCATACCGACGCAGTTGGCATAGGCAAAGAACTCGGTCGCGGGAGCCAGCCAAGCTTCGCCGCCCAGCGATTCGATGCGGCGTATCACGTTCTGGTTCGCGCCCTCATGGATGCGTACGTAGAACTCGCCTACCACGCCGATCAGCGGTCGCCGCTCCTCGCGCTTTGGCAGTTGTTGAAACTCCTCCCGCGCCTGCGACAGCAGCTCCTGCAGCGGCCGCAGGTGCCTTGTGGTGAGCAACGAGCAGATGGCGTGCCAGCCTTCCTGCACGCGCCGCCGATGTTCAGGTAGCATCTCGCAGATGGCGTCCAGATACTTCAGATAGATAGCATCTGCATCCGCAGGGTTCAGACAATAGGGTCGCGTGCGGTGCAGCATCCGCTGCAGCAGGTCATGCGCCACCAGCGCATCCCACACCACCATGGCGAACAGCGTGCCTAACCCGTCTTCCTCGTCTCCCGTGCCCAGTGTCACCATGTCCACCGTGTGCAGTCCCATCCGCTCCAGGATGCGCTTCTGCAGGATGTGGTACATACCGAAGCGACAGGGACCGTCGCTGCTGCCCATGAAGAACGCCTCCCGCTTGGGGTCAAAGTCGGGCTGATGCACGCGATACAGGATGTCCTCGGTGGTGATGAAGGCGGGCAGGCAGACGTCCTCGGTAATCGCCACGCGCGCCAGGCGCAGGGCAGGGTCGGGCGAGCGCGGGATAATCTCTGCGTCCACGCCGCACGCACGTAACGCCGCGGCGATGACCTTAGCCCCCTCCGAAGCGTATGGCACCCACACCTTGCGCCCCCGCGCTCGCTGCGGGCTGATGGACGCGGTGCGAATCACCGACTGTTCTACCACCCGTCTGGACGACCGCACTGTGTCGGCGAATGCCTCCAGGCGCGTGATGATGCCTGCGTCAGCAGTATGTTCGTCGATTTGAAGGATACAGCACGGCTCGTTCAGTTCGTCCTTAAAGAAGGGGTTGGCGAACGAGTCGGGCCCGCAGCCGAAGTAGGTCAGCACCACCGCCCGAAGGTTGGGGTTCTCGCGTACCAGCCGTGCTACCGCCAGCTTGCGCTGTACCTGGCGCGGGTTCACATCGCGCCACGAGTCGCAGATGTGCACGTCATTGATGGGCAGGAAGTCCTGTGGAATGGGCAGGATGCCCATGTCGCGTATCTTCTTGCCGATGTTGGTGTTCACGCTTTCGTCGTACAGCACGTACTGCCTGCCCACCACCACGAACGCCGTTTCGCCGTCGGACAGCGAGTCCAGTATCTCCAGCCCGCGTTGCTTTTGCCACTCGCGGAACCGCTGCAGGGCTTCTAACCCGACCTCCAGCGCACGCCGCGCCTCTTTCGCGCTTTTGCCCAGCTCCTTCGCCACCTGCGTGAACACCCGCTGCAAATGGCGCTTGCCACGCTGGAAGTGCAGGCGCGGCGCGAGGTACTTCACGCCCTTCCCGCCGACCCTGCAGTAGGTCGCCAGCAGTTCGGGCAGTGCCTGCAGGTAAGGACAGGTAAGCGATTTGCGGATGTGTGGGTCGGGCTGTTCGGCGGAGATGACGCCGGGCACGAACAGGATGTCCACGCCCTTCTCCAGCAGGTTCAGCACATGTCCGTGCGCCGCCTTGATGGGGAAGCAGAACTCGCTGTGCGCTGTCACCAGCCCCTGATGCACGATATGGCGGTTGGGCTTATCGGACGGCACCACGTCGAAACCCAGCTCGGTAAAGAAGGCTTTGTACAGCGGGAAGTATTCGTGGAACATCCCGACGCGCGGGATGCCGATACGCGGCGCGCCCTCTGGAGCCTTTTTGTCGTATACCCTCATCAGCTTCTGCTCGCGCTCGGCGAACAGGTCGGGCAGCTGGCGCGTGGAGCGAGTACGGTTCTCTGCACCGAAGCGTTCACAACGGTCGTTGTAGAAGAACTTGCGTCCGCCGGGTATCTGGAAGGTAATCACATCGCACTGGTTCGCGCAGGCGTGGCACTCGAAGGAGCCGACCTGATAGCGTCCCTCCACCACCTGCTCGAATCCCCGGAAGTGCGACTCGGCTGGAGCCTCCAGCAGTGCCAGTCTCGCCACACCAATCGCGCCCGTCAGGTGCGGGTAAGGCGGCACCAGTATCTTCTTGCCCAGCACGGTTTCGAACGCCGCCACCATGCCCTTGTTGAACGCCACCGCGCCCTGAAACGCCACTCTCTCGCCAATGGGTCTGCCCCCCACGTTCTTGCTGAGATAGTTATGCACCGCCGCCAGACATACCGCCGCGCAGAGGTCTTCCACCGGCACGCCTACCTGCTGGAAGTACACCATCGCGCTCTCGGTGAATACGGTGCAGGTCCAGTCCATGTGCGGAGGGTTCTTCGCCCTCAGCGCGCGTTCGCCGAACTCCTCGATGGGAATGCCCAGCTTCGCCGCTTGCTTCTCCAGAAACGCCCCGCATCCGGCCGCGCACGCTTTGTTCATCTCGTAATCCACAATCACGTCGCCGTCCAGGCGGATATATTTCGAATCCTGCCCGCCGATTTCGAGGATGGTATCGACGTCGGGCAGGAAGGCGCGGGTTCCGCTCGCCTGAGCAGTGATTTCGTTTCGAATCAGGTCTGCTCCGATAAAGTCGCCCGTGAGATACCGCCCTGAACCCGTAGTCGCTGCCACCACCTTGCCGATGCGATAGCCTTTTTCCTGAATCTGCTGGTGAATCTTCGAAATGGTGTCGCGCACAGCGGACAGCGGGTCGCCATCGGTGCGCCGGTAGTAGCTGGCAAGCACCACGATTTGCCCATCCCGCTCGGTGACCAGCGCGGCTTTGGTGGAGACCGAGCCGATGTCTACCCCCAGCGCGGCAACCGGTATCTTGCCGTGCAGACCATCTCGCGCAGGCGGCGACAGGATTTCGGAGCGTTCGAAACGCAATGCGCCTGCACTGGCGTAGGTCACGGGGCGCACTATCTGCTCATCCAGCAGACGGACGGCTTCGCGCAGGTTCACCGTCTGCGTGGCGCACAGAGCAGCGCCCAACGCGCCCAGTTCCCGCGCGTAGTCGGGAACCAGCAACCGCTCGACACCCAGCTCCTGCTGCAGGAAGCGTACCATCGCCGGATTCTGGGAGACGCCCCCGATGAACGCCACCTCCGGCTGGATGTCCTTACTGCGGGCGATGCGGTTGCAGAAGTTGCGGCATATCGCCTGATGGATGCCCGCAGCGATGCGCTCGCGCGGGGTGCCCTTTTGATACAGATGCACAATGTCGGACTCGGTGAAAACGCTACATCGCCCCGACAGGGAGGCGGGTTTCTCGGTATGCAGTGCTACCTGGGCAAACTCCTCAATACCTGCGAAGTTCAGGCGTGCCGCCATGTGTTCCAGAAACGCGCCTGCGCCCGCCGCGCATCGATCGCCCATATCGCAATCGGAAAGAATCAACCTTCCCGACCTCTCATCCACTTCGAACAACAGCAGCTTCTGACACTCTCTGCCCATCTCGATCAGCGTGCGCACCTGCGGCAGAAAGCGATTCACCGCTGTGGTGAGGGCTACCGGTTCGTCGACAGCCTCCGCACCGATGGCTTTCGCCACAGAGACGCCGCCCGAACCCGTTAGCGCGAGAAGCACCTCTTCGCCGGGAAGGATTTGCAATAGCTCTTCGAACAGCTCTTTGGCGCGTGAGAGGGGACGGGCTTGCACGCGGCGAATGGGGAACCGCTGTAGAGAGCCATCCGGAAGGAAAACCACAGCCTTGACCGTATCAGAGCCGATGTCCAAGCCCACGCGAACCATCTGCCCACATCTCCCT
>JAPWUZ010000228.1 GCA_028275265.1 Armatimonadota bacterium
CGCGGAGGCGAAATACTGGATTGACAGGCTGGGGCTTCAACCCCACCCCGAGGGCGGTTATTACAGGGAAACTTACCGCTCCAGCCAGCGACTGCTGGGGTGTTGCCTTTTTCAGCACGAGGGGTCGCGCGTCGCGGCAACCGCCATCTACTTTCTGCTGCCGGGCGAGCAGTTTTCGGCCCTGCATCGCCTGCGCTCTGATGAGATATGGCATTTCTACGCAGGCAGTCCATTGACCATACATGTGATTGACCCGCAGGGCAATCTCTCTCAGCTGAAGCTGGGAAAGGACATCGAGAACGGCGAATCTTTTCAGGTGGTGGTACCGGCAGGCTGCTGGTTCGGCGCGACGGTAGACGAGCCTGACGGTTACACGCTGGTGGGCTGTACGGTGGCACCCGGTTTCGAGTTTGAAGACTTCGAGCTGGGCAGCCGTCAACAGTTGATAGAGCAATATCCACAGCACCGCGAACTGATTGAGCGGTTAACGAGGTAACAGTAACATGCACAGCACCCGACTGGTGATATTCGGTGCGACCGGGGACCTGACGCGACGGTTTCTGGTGCCTGCCTTGTATCGGCTGCATCGCGCCGGTTTGCTGGAGCCCGACCTGCAAATCGTCATCTATGCCCGTCGTCCCCTGACGCTGGAGACTTTTCTGGATGGCATGGAGGGCGCGCTGCGCGAGACGGGCAGGGACATGAGTGCGTGGGGGCCGTTTGCGCGTCGCTTCGTCGCCTATGTGCAGGGCGGGCTGGACGCCGAGGGAGTGCGCCAGCTGCGCGACTGGATAGACGGCAACGCGGTGTTCTACTTGGCTTTGCCCCCCGGCTTGTTCGCAGAGGCGGCAGAGTATCTCGCACTGGCAGGGCTTCATGAAGAGAAATCGGGTTATCGTCGGTTGGTGATCGAAAAGCCCTTCGGGCAAGACATGCAGAGCGCACACCAGCTGCAACAGCGCGTAAGCCGATACTGGCGCGAGGAACAGGTGTATCGCATCGACCATTACCTTGGCAAGGAGACGGTGCAGAACATTTTGGTCTTTCGCTTTGCCAACCTCTTGATGGAGTCGTTATGGAACCGCAACTATGTGGACTGCGTGCAGATTACCGCCGCCGAAACCGCCGGCGTGGAAGACCGTTCTGGCTACTACGACCAGTCAGGCGCGCTGCGCGATATGGTACAGAACCACCTGATGCAGCTGTTCACACTGACGGCGATGGAGCCGCCTGTCAGTCTGGAACCGGACGCCCTGCGCAGCGAAAAGGTGAAAGTGCTGGAGTGCGTGCGTCCTATCCCGAAGAATGCCGTGGGGGCGTTCGCGGTGCGCGGACAGTACACGCGCGGGAGGCTGGACGGGGTAGAGGTGCCGGGCTATCTGGAGGAACCCGGTGTGTCGCCAAACTCCACCACCGAAACGTATGCCGCTATCAAGCTGTACGTGGACAACTGGCGATGGCATGGGGTGCCTTTCTACCTGCGCACGGGCAAGCGATTGGCGGCGGAGCGCAGTGAAATCGCCATTCGGTTCAAATCACCACCTGTGCAGCTGTTCCGGCGCACCCCGCTGGACCATATTGAGCCAAACACCGTTATCTTCGAGATGAAGCCCTCGGAAGCCATGCTGCTCATTGCGCAGGCGAAAACCGTTGGACTGGAGATGGGCGCGCGCACGGTGGTGCTGCGAGCCTGCTACCGCGAGGTGGGCGAGGAGGGTTTCGAGGCATACGAGACCCTTTTGCTGAGCATACTGCAGGGCGACCGCACCTACTTCCTGCGCTTCGACGAGGTGGAAATGGCGTGGGAGATACTGGACCCCGTGCTGCGGGCGTGGCAGACGCAGAACGTACCGATGGCGGTTTACCCGGCGGGCAGCGAGGGACCGCGTGAGGCGGAACGTATACTGGACTCATCGACTCACCAATGGCGACCTCTGAAAGGCGAACCGGTCGGCTCCGAGTGCGAGTAGCCGACAGCACAGACGAACTCATCCGTGCTGTCGCCGAAGCGATAGCCGCATGGGCGGCGGAGGTGCTTTCCCGACAGGACAGTTTCAGCCTTGCTCTGTCTGGCGGCAATACTCCGCGCGCGCTGTATCGCCTGCTGGCGCAGGAGTATCGTCAGCGGGTGGAGTGGAACCGCGTGCATCTCTTCTGGGGCGACGAACGGTACGTTCCGCACGACCATCCCGCGAGCAACTACTGGATGGCGCGGGAGACGCTGATAGACCCTCTGGGCATCCCATCGCAAAACGTGCACCCGATGCCCACCGACGCGGCGAACCCCGATGACGCCGCTGCCCGCTACGAACAGGACCTGCGCCGCTTTTTCGGCACGCGACCGCGCTTCGACCTCGTGTTACTGGGCATGGGCGCAGACGGACACACCGCCTCCCTTTTCCCGGGCACGCCCGCTCTGCGGGAGCGCACGCGCTGGGTGACCGTCGGCGAAGCCCCATCCGAGCCCCGTATTCGCCTGACATTGACGCTACCCGTACTGAACGCGGCGCACGCCGTCTACTTCGTGATAACGGGAGAGGACAAGGCGGAGGCGGTGCGCGGAGTGCTGCTCGAACAGGAACCGCTGCCTGCTGCGCTAGTGCAGCCGGAGCAGGGCGAGCTCATCTGGTGGCTGGACGCAGCAGCGGCAAGAGACGTATAATGGATAGGAGTTACGTAGATGCGGTGGAGACCAGGCAGTCATGCTTTTTCAGCAAGCGGAGAGACCATTTCCTGTCATGCTGAACGCAGTGAAGCATCTCTGAGTTTCTTCGCTTCGTTCAGAATGACAGCCGATGCCGCTTTATTTCGCAAACTCATCAACAGGCTTTCAACTGCGTAACTCAAAGGCGAGCCACTATGTCTCTTGAGGTACACAATACCGCTCTGCACCTGCTGCCGCTGCGCACGCGGATGCCTTTCCGCTACGGCATCGCCACCGTGCAAGAGCTGCATCACGCTATCCTGCGTGTAACCGCGACGGTAAACAGGCGACGGGTCGAGGGTTGCTCTGCCGACCACCTCGCGCCCCGCTGGTTCGTGAAGGACCCTAGCCTGAGCGCAGAGCAGGAGCGACGGCTGTTGCTGCGCTCCATCCAGCACGCCGCCGACCGTGCCCGTGAGGCGGGAGATGTTTCCACACCGTTCGACCTGTGGTGGCTGGTGTACCGCGCGCAAAGCGACTGGGCGAAGGCAGAAGGCATCGCCCCGCTGGTGGCAGCGTTTGGGGTGAGCCTGGTGGAACGGGCAGTCATCCACGCCTTCTGCACGGCGATAGAGAAGCCCTTCGGCAGGGCATTGCGCGATGGCTCACTGGGCGTGCAGCTGGAACGGGTTCACCCCGCGCTGGCAGGCGTGCAACCGCGCGAGTATCTTCCCGCCGAGCCGCGCCTGCGCATCACCGTGCGCCACACCGTCGGCTTGAGCGACCCACTTACCGAAGCAGATATTCCCCCCGAAGAGCGGCTGAATGACGGCTTGCCGCAGTCCCTGCAGGCGTGTATCCGAACCTATGGGCTGACGCATTTCAAAGTCAAACTGGGCGGCGACCCACAGCGCGACCATGAGCGACTGAAGCAGCTGGCGCACCTGCTCGCGCAGGAGTGCCCTCCTTACCGCTTCACGCTGGACGCCAACGAGATGTATCCAGATATCGAATCCTTCCGCGCTTTTTGGGAGCAGCTGCAGGCGGACGCGAGTCTGCACGAGTTTCTGCAACGGCTGATATTCGTGGAGCAACCTCTACATCGCGACGAGGCGTTGACCGAACGCACCCGCGAGGAACTGCACCGCTGGCGAGACCACCCGCCCGTCATTATCGACGAATCCGACGCGGAGTTGCACAGCCTGGCGGACGCGCTGGAATGCGGTTATACGGGATGTAGCGTCAAGAGCTGCAAGGGCGTTTTTAAGGGCATTGCCAATGCCTGTCTCGCCGAACATCTGCGCCGCCAGGGACGGCAGGTTCTGGTAAGCGGTGAAGACTTAACGACCGTCCCACCCGTTTCCCTGCAGCAGGACCTCGCGCTGATGGCGAACCTCGGCATCGAACATGTGGAGCGCAACGGTTATCACTACTTCCGCGGGCTGAGCATGTTACCGCAGGAGCAACAGGAGCGGCTGCTGAACGACCACCCCGACCTCTTCACCCGCCATCCGCAGGGGTTTGCGATGCTCAAGGTGACGAACGGTCAACTGCACGCCGAAAGCGTGACCGCCGCCCCGTTTGGGGTAGCGAACGCCACGTGAACTCGCTCGTCGAACCCGCGCAGAAGGGCACAAGGCGACATCGTATCCAGATAGATACTGTCTCCGGCAAAATCGCGAAGAAGCAGGTTCACAGAGCGAACCTCTTCCAGTCAGCATCGTCATCATACTCTTGCCACGAACCCGTGCCCAGCTTACCGAAAAGGTCAGCCGCCCGGCTCGCACGCAAGGGTGGTTCCGTGACCAATTGGGTGCGCAGTTTCTGCAA
>JAPWUZ010000229.1 GCA_028275265.1 Armatimonadota bacterium
GGGACCGGTCTCATAAGTTTCTTTGTCGAAATAGTCATACTTCTTGATGAGGTCTATCGTGGAGTTATAAGCGTCCACGAACCCCTTAATGGCGTCCTTGATGCTTTTTGTGTCCCGGCTGACGGTGATGGTTGTTCTCTTGGGGTTGGTCGCGTCGGCGTCCATCAGGGTGATGGTCACGCCGGGGATGATATTGGTCAGCACGTTGCTGCTGCTGGTGAGGCTCATGTTGTCTATCTTGAACTGAGCATCCCTCGCCTGAATCAGTTCATTGCCGTAGCCCGCCTTCAGGATACCCAGCGTTTCCAGAATATGCTGGTCGTCGGCAAAAGTGGGCATGGCTGCGCCGGTGATTTGCAGGCGATAGCGGGTGGTACCGTTTTGCGTGACCGTCACCACCGAAGCGGTAACGCCTGCCCCGGCATCGTTGATTTTCTGGGCGATACTGTTCAGGGAATCGGTGCTGAGGTCAATGGCGATGTCCACGCCGTTAATCTTGATGGTTCCCGAAGGCGCGCCGCTCAAGTTCAGCAAGGTGCCGACGGCTGTGCTGGTGTCTGCGAATTTATCGGATTGCGCTCCGTTGGTGACAGCGTTCTTGATGCTTACCGAGCTGTTGACCAGCCCCAGAGATTGCAGTACGTTGTCGCTGCCCAGGTCGTTCAGGCTAATGGCGTTCGCCGCGCCGGATTCATGAGCGGTCAGCACCAGATAATGCTCGCTGCCGCTGACGCTGAGCACGGAGGCGGTGACCCCCGCTTTGGCGTTATTGATTCGCGCCGCGATGTCGCGCAGGTTGTCGCTGGCTACCACCGTGACCTGCTTACCATTGACCACGAAGGAGCCGCTCAAGCCGAGGGCATTATCTGCAGTGGTTTGTGCAGCGGTACCGATTTTGTGGTTGGTCGCCAGTTGGGATACCTCCAGCAGGTATGTGCCCGGCAGGGCATCGGCGGTGGCGGTGACCCGCGCGACGCTTTCCGCACTGCTGGTAGCACTTGCCGCTCTAAACGCAGTCTGTATCGTTACCTGAGAGATGGCGGACTGAAAACCCAGCAGTTGCGCTTGGAGTGCCTGCAAACCGCTCAGTCGCTGCGTGAGCTGCGACTGCTGTGTGGACCAGATAGCTTTGCGTCGGCTTTCCACCTGGATAATCTGCTGGATCAACGCCTCGGTGTCCATGCCGGAGATGAGACCTGAGAAGTTAATTCCACTGGTGCTCAACGTAGCAACACCTGCCTTTCAACCGTCCGATTCTGTCTGACCATTATGCCGCCTGCTGTTGTTCGGTCTCCTCAACCAGGGCTTGAAGCCGCGTTCGGATTTGAGCGATGCGTTCTTCCACTTCACGCTGGTAAGCCTGTTCCCGACGCTCACGCTCTTCCAGTTGTGCACAATAATATGGCACTCGCTGATTGATGCGATCCACGAATTCATAAGCGAACTGAACGACCCTGCGCAGGTCGTCGCCCTCGGAAACGATGCAGCGCAGGCGGTCGCCTACCACATCCAGCTGCAGCTTGCGCGCGGCGATGATTGCCTTCCATTCCTCGCTGAACGCCAGCGTCCACGCCTCATTGGGCGTTTCGGATAGTTGCATGTAGAAAGCGTACGCAGTCGCAAAAGACGGGTCTTTCTCCACGCTGTTCACGTCGATGCCTGTAATCTCGATACGCTGCGCCGGATATGCCATACGACCAACCTCCTCTGCCCTAATTATCGGCAGGAAACGGGGAGTTCCACAACGAACGCCCTGTAACAAGTACGGGATTTCCGGGGCGAAGCAGGCACGGCAGTACACCGATTTGCGCCGCCGGAGAGGTGCAGGGTTCTATAGCACAAACGAGGAGGTAAGCAGGGATGCCATCGCACCGCTATCATTTCGCATCGCAGCATGACTGGCAGGCACGCCTGGGTTTCTACCTGAGCCTGGAGAATGAGAGTGAAGAACCCATAGGTGATATTCGCACAATGCGGCTTGCACTCGGTGTAGGAGACGGTAGCAGCTGGCGCTTTGTTATCGCTACACCCCGCTGGGAGTGGGAACGCGATTACCACGTGCAAGCGCGCATCTCCCGTGACGAGGCGACCCTGTACCTGAACGGGCAGGTTATCGGGAGAAGCGCAGGAGGTTTCAAAGCGAGGGAGGGGATACTGGAGGTGGGCATCATGCCCGCATGGGCAAGTGGACCAACTACTTACTACGCGAACTCGCAGGTTACTATCTCTGCAGGCAAAGGTAAGCCGGCTACCTTCTCCTTGCGACCCAATCCTACTATCCCCGAACCGGTTCGTATGTTTAACCCTGAGACACTCTGGGGACAATCCACACAGCTGACAAACTTCTCTGCTGTGCCACCCCTCACCATAGAGGTGAGATTCCGCCTGCACCGTTTACCCGACTGGAAACAGTTCCAGCCCTACATTGACCGCTACGGGCAGTGCCGCTATCTGCAAACGCCCGATAAAGTTCGCCGCGATGAGGGCCTTCGGCGGAGTCTGGAAGAGGAGCAACGGATTCTGAAACAATGGGGCGTCTCAACCGACTACGACCCTTATGGCGGTTACCGGAAAGCAGGCTGGCGCGAAAGCGCTACGGGCTTCTATCGCGTGGTGCGCCGGGACGGCTACTGGTGGCTGATTACCCCCGAGGGGAACCCCTGTTTCTATTTGGGAGTCTGCTCTGTTCCCGCACTCACGTGGGAGATGACCCCCGTGTCGGAGCGCGAAGCGGTCTTTGAATGGCTTCCGCCGCGCGAGGGGAAGACCGCCGAATTGTGGGGCAGGGATGTGTGGGGCGAGCAAGCGGGTACCGACTACGTCTGCCTGCACGCCGTTAACCTGATGCGACGTTTCGGGAACGACTGGAAAGAGAAAAGTATTCAACTTGCGCGTCAAAGATTACTCACATGGGGATTTTCTGGCGTCGGTAAGTGGGACCGTCTGGAGAACTTTCCGCATGTGCCTGTATTGAATCGGTGGGGCATTCCCAACCTTGTGCGCCATCCCGATATCTTCGACCCCGTGATTCAGGCACAGTTCCGCGAGTACCTGCGCCGACAGATAGAACCCTATCGCAACAGTGCGTGGGTACTGGGCTGGTCACTGGGCAATGAGTATGACGAGATTGTCACCCGCGAGGAGATATTACAAATCCTTCGTCTGCCCGGCGCACCTGCGGGTAAACGGGCTTTGATAGATTTTGCGCTCGAAAACTTATACCAAAATAGTCTTTCGCGACTATCTGCAGCGTGGAAGCTGGAGGCGCGCGACCGCAGTGCGCTCTATATATTGCAGCCCATTCCACCCGACGAAGATGGCGAGGCACTGCGTCGTTTCCTGGCAGACCGCTATTACGCGTGGATATACCGCACGGTGAAAGAGATAGACCCCAACCATCTTTATTTCGGCTTCTGGGTGGTGCCTGGCTGGTGGGAGAACGAGGAGGATTGGATGCTGAGTGCGCGGCACTGTGATGTGCTTGGCTACGACCTTTACGCGCCCGAATTCGCCGACAACCGGATGAAACAGCTGATCAGCCGCATCGATAAGCCTGTCCTTTGCGGCGAGTTCTCCTTCCCGCCGTATCACGATGGTGCTCGCGCCTATGGACGCTATCACGTTTGGGCGAAGGATGAAAGGGAGGCAGGGGAGCTTTACGCTCGCTGGGTGCGCGATGCTGCGCAGCATCCTGCCTGTGTGGGAGTGATGTGGTTTCAGTATCGGGACCAGCCGCTCACCGGACGTGGGCCCGGCAGAGGCAACGTGCTGGTTATCGGTGAGCATTATGCGTTCGGACTGGTTGACTTCACCGACCGTCCGAAGTGGGAATTGGTTAAACGCATGCGCGAGGTCAACCTGAAAGCTGCTACCGTCCGTCTACAGGCGAGGGGTAGACTTTAGCGGACTGCCGGATGCGTAACGGTAGCGCGAAGGGTGTACTCCCAGGAACGAAGCACCTGCGGCGACGCTGCCCAGAAGCCGACGTTGTCGTCGTTGGGATTGGTGCTGTAGGTTACCCAGCCCGTCACTTGCAGGGTTTTCGGCTGCCTGAGCACCACCTCCATCGTGGGTGCGGCGGTTTTCCAGCTGGAACTGCCGCCAATCAGTCCGAAACGACTTGCTGTCTTCGCGGGGTAAACCACCCAGCCGCTGGAAGGCAGGTTGTAGAGACGCCCCTCCACATACGCGGCGCGTGTATCCCACTGCGTTGGCGAAACATGCATCGAAGAGAGCATGACCGGCTTAAAGGCTTCGCCCGGACGGTTATCCAGAGTGAGATTGCCGGTGACGCTTAACGTCTTTACCTGCGCCACGAGGCTATTCTTCGCAGGCGGAGAGAGCCGCACCTCCAGCGATACCTGCAGGCTGGCGATAGTCCCCGATAAAGAGAGGAGCAGAGTGTTGCCTTCTGTGCGCCAGCTGGCGGTTACAGGTGCGCCCTGATAGTACCTGCCTCCCGACCAG
>JAPWUZ010000230.1 GCA_028275265.1 Armatimonadota bacterium
AGACCGAACAGCGCGTCAAGCAGCTGGATGCCATTGTGCGGGCAATCATTCAGGGACAGCCCAAGCCGTCCGATAGCCACGCGCTGGGTTTCGTCATCGTGCGCAAACGCCCCACCGGCGATACGATGCTGAATTGAGCGACATGCAGGGGACGTCCGCCGACCTGAAGGTGTTGCACTCTTATCTGGCAGATTTCGCTCAGTTTGGTAGGCCGAGCGTAGTGCAGGAGACGAAAGGCGTCCCCACTTACGTCAACGAGTTCTGGACTGCAAAACAGCGTCAGGCAAACAGCCTGCACGAAATCGCTTACCGTGCTTGCTTTAAGCCGCAACTGCCGCGATTCTTTATCGGTCTGCTCACACAGCCGTGCGATGTCGTGTATGACCCCTTCATGGGGCGAGGCACAACGCCGATTGAGGCCGCCCTGATGGGGCGCGTGCCGTTTGGGTGTGATGTGAACCCCCTGAGTGACATCCTGACTCGCCCGCGTTTGAACCCGCCGCCCCTCTCCGCAGTAGCAGACCGGTTAAGGGAACTGGACCTGAGTCACTGCAGTCACTACCCACAGGAGCTGGAGGTATTCTATCATCCGGAAACGCTCACCGAAATCTGTGCCCTGCGGGAGTATCTGCTGCAACGCGAAAGGGCGGGGGACATGGACGACGTTGACCGCTGGATACGCATGGTGGCGGTGAACCGGCTCACGGGACACTCGAAGGGTTTCTTTTCCGTGTACACGCTGCCGCCGAATCAGGCGGTGTCCATCGAGTCGCAGCGCAAAATCAACCAGCGGCTGGGGCAGACCCCACTGCGACGCGACGTGAAGACCATCATCCTGCGCAAAAGCCGCTCGTTGCTCAGAGATTGCGACAGTCTGGCGCGTGCCCGGCTGGCATCGGTGGCATCGCGGGCGTTACTGCTCACCAGGCAGGCGCACCATACCCCGGAGGTTCCCGATGCGAGCGTACATCTCGTGGTGACCTCGCCGCCGTTTCTCGATGTGGTGGACTACGCACAGGACAACTGGCTGCGGTGCTGGTTCTGCGGCATTGACCCACATGCCGTGCCCATAACCATCGCACACGGTGTGGAGGAATGGCGCGAGGCGATGCGGAATGTGTTCTGCGAACTGACACGAGTGCTGGTGCCCGGGGGCTGGGTCGCCTTCGAAGTGGGCGAGGTACGCGGCGGCAAGGTGAGGCTGGAAGAGGTAGTGATTCAGGCTGTGCAGGGACTGCCCCTTATGCCGCACGCTATCGTGATTAATGACCAGCACTTTACGAAGACGGCACACATCTGGGGCGTGTCCAACCGCGTGAAGGGCACCAACACGAACCGCATCGTGCTGATGCAGAAGTGTTAATCAGGGGTATACCCATAACGCTTCGCGTTCTATCGCAGGAGCGAACCTTCCTTCTTGAAGCATTCGCTGCCACTCGTCTTCCGTGTACACCAGCACGTCCGCGCCAATAGGCAGGCCGCGCGTGTCGTAATCCAGCGCGCGGCGGATAAACGGCATGTCGGTGTGGTGAACAATCACCACGAGGTCGATATCGCTGCCGACGCCCCAATCTCCCCGTGCATACGAACCGAAAAGACCGATGCGGGTGACCTCTGGACGCTGCTGCGATATCTGCTGCGCCCAGCGAACCACCGCCTCGCGCACGGTCTGCGCGTCAGGCCATTTGAGAACGCGCGAACTCGACGACCTCACGGGCATATCGGATTGCCTCCTCACTTTGCAATGCACCATAGTGCTCATACGATGCGCCCTCTGAAAAACCGTTAGGATATCGGGTCGGGATGTAGAATGTGTCGAGTACTCGGGCTTTGTCTATCAGGTCTGGCGGTATGGTTATCTCGGCTGGCAGGTCCTCCAGTAGCTTCGCAACCACATGTCCCCACGCATCTTGTCCGTAATGTAGATGCAGGGCTTTCACTGCCTTTTCCGCCGCCTGCTGTGCGGCAAAACAAGCCCACTCGTGCAGCCCTTCCCGCCTGCTTGTCTCCGCCTGTCGCAAGTCGCGCTCTGCCTGACGTAGCCAGTCCAGTGCCCGGTTCATGGTTATTTCCCCCAATGCAATTATACCAGTGTCCGTGCTATAATACTCGTCAGAAGTTATGCGATTACTTGGCTGCCCAAAGGAATGCAAAGCAGAATGACAGCAACTGTCATTCCGAGTGAAGCGAAGAATCTCCGACCCTTCGCGGGGGCTTATGCTCACGCGAGCAACCGAGGTGCTTCGCGTCCGCTCAGCATGACAGGAGGCTGCCTTTGCATGCCATCTGGTAGCTAATCTGTGGCGGCGCCTGTTAACGTGCCGTTGCAGGATATCGCATGGGAGCGGAGGAGTGGCGAACCATGTCGCAAGCGATTATCAATGTTACAGTGTGGGACGGCAGTCAGGTCATCCGTCCGGGCTTCGTGCTGTGGGAAGGGGAACGGATTGTCGACGTTGGTCGCGCCGACGTGGTTCGCTTCTCCTCGAAGGTGCGCCTCATCGACGGCAAAGACGGATGGGTCATTCCCGGGCTGATCGACCTACATGTTCACGTCGACGAGGTGAAGACACCCGAACTGTTCGTGCGCTATGGCGTCACTTCCGTGCGCGATATGGGTTCCTCACCCAGAGTCATTGCACAGTGGCGGGAAGCATGGCGCAAGGGGGACAGGCGCCCGTACGTGTACTGGATGGGACGCAACATCGACACCGGCAAGCCCTCGTGGTGGGAAGCGGTGGCGGTGCAAAACCCGCGTGACGTACCCGCCTTGCTCGAGCACATGCGCAGGCTGGGCGCGAACGGTTTCAAACTCTACGTGAACGCCGACCTGCCCACCTGTGAGGCGGTGATGGATTATGCACGATGGCTGGGTCTGCCGACGACAGCTCACCACGAGACCATCCCGGCATCGCAGCTCATGCGTCTGGGAATCAGCGGTATCGAGCACGCGCATTGCCTCCTGCATCAGCTGTTGCCAAACCGTCCGTTCGTAAACGACAAGCGCAAAAGCGGCTATCTGCGTGTGTTTACGGGCTTTGACCGTCTAGAACCGAATGACGAGCGAGCTCGCCGGCTGATGGAGCTGGCTTACGCGACTTCCATCGTGTGGACGCCGACGCTGAGCCTGTACGACATTCCCCCCTGGTGGCGTCGGAAGCGTCCGGCAGGGGTGGCGTTACCGCCAGAGTGGCGGCGAGAATGGGCGCGCTCCTATTGGGACTTTCTCTCGACGCGCGGTTGGACATCTGCCGATTTTCGCACGGCGCAACGGGCGGTGGAGGTTTACAAGCGATTCGTGGCAGAGGCGCGACAGCAGGGTGTGCCCATCGCCGCAGGTACTGACACGCCCGCCCCGGGTCTACTGCCCGGTGCTGCGCTGCATCACGAGCTGCGTCTGCTGGTTCAATGCGGTTTCTCACCAGAAGAGGTGCTGCGGGCGGCAACGGTCACGGCAGCGCGTGCGTTGAGGCAAGAGGGCAGGGTGGGGAGCCTGCAGCCGGGCGCGAGAGCAGATATAGTGTTGCTGTCAGGGAACCCGCTGGAACGCATCGAGAACCTGATGAGCATCCGAGCGGTTTACTTGAGAGGGCAGAAAGTGTAGGGCGCTACGGTGTCGGCGCAGCGGTCACGTGGTGGTTTCGGCGCGAGACAAAGCCGGTAACTCCAGCAGCGCGTCTGCGGTTGGCGTGCGCGCCGCTGCACCGCCGCCCGGCACCCCGTGGTAGCCTGAAAAGGACACGGCGGCAGGGTTTTCACCCTGCCGCCGTTTTTATGTGAACCGGCTGCGCCGGAGAAGGGCGCTACATCTTGGCGAGCTCTTGCGGACCTATCTGGCGCAGTTTCTTAATCGCACGCAGCTCGATCTGCCGTACGCGCTCGCGCGTGACGCCCAGCTCCTGCCCCACCTCTTCCAGTGTGCGCGCGTAGCCGTCAATCAATCCGTAACGCATGCGCACCACCTCCGCCTCGCGCTCGGTGAGCTTGCTCAGTATCGCCTCGATCTGCTCGCGTCGAATCATCGCATCGGTCACATCGGTAGGGTGGGGAGTGTTCTCTGCTTCCACGAAGTCGCCAATGGTGGAGTTATCTTTTTCTCCTACCGGCGTCTCCAGCGAAACCGGCTCTAAGGCAACACGCATCACCTCTTCCACACGCCGAGGCGACAACCTCAACGCCATCGCTACTTCCTCGGTGGTGGGGTCGCGCTGCAGTTCCTGACGAAGCATGTTGCTGACCTTGACTACCTTTTGAATAATCTCCGCTACGTACACAGGAATGCGGATGGTGCGCCCCTGATTGATGATCGCGCGGGCAATGGCGCGGCGAATCCACCACGTGGCGTAGGTGCTGAAGCGATAGCCGCGTCGCCAGTCAAATTTCTCCACCGCGCGGATAAGCCCCAGGTTCCCCTCCTGAATCAGGTCGGGCAGAGCGATGCTG
>JAPWUZ010000231.1 GCA_028275265.1 Armatimonadota bacterium
CCGCGTCCGCGTCCAGCCGGGCAACGATGTTCGAAGATGGAGATACTGTTTAAGCCATCCACATAGCGGATGTGTGCTGAAGGCTGGGCGTTCGGACGTATCACCAGATGAAAGCCGTCTAGCACGAAGCCCGGCGGAACGTAGCCCGGCTCGCGGACGGTGAAGCCAAGTCTCCGCGAGAGGTCTTCTTTCTCCCAGTGTCGCTCCGTCTGCACCGGGGCGACCACCTGCTTCCAACCGACTGGCACGGTGAACAGGCTGTCCGGTGGGGAGGCTTTCCAGTCCACCGATAAGTAGAACGAGCGCGACACCAGCTTGCCACCGGAGTTGTACTGCTCGGTGCGAAGCACCAAGCCGGTCGCGCGGTCGATCCACAGCTTGCGCGTGGGTCCGCTTCCCCGTCGCGGCTTGAGGGTGATCACATCCGTTTGCCGTCCGAGCAACTGCTCCTGTTCGGAGAGCTCCGCCCGATAGTTTTTCAACACGAGGTCCACCGTGGCGGGCGAGCGGTGCACGGTTTCTACCGTTGCCGTACGGGTGGTGGGGTCGAGGCGTATCAGCGTATCGCCCTTATCAATAAGCACCAGCCCCCGCAGTTCAGGAGAGCGATACTCATAGCGCGTCATGCCCGCTTTGCGGTAGACAACCACCTCCGAGCTGATTTCGGTCGCCTGAACGGTACTGGTGGTACGCATGACCCCACTCAGGGTGACCCTGCTTTCTGCCTGATACGCCGTTCTGACGCGCTGTGCCGCGTCGGGCTTCTGGGCGAACGCCACGCCCATCGCAGCGGCAAAGAGAATGGCTACTGTCATCCAGCGGTTCAGCATCATGGCACCTCCTGAAGCCGTGAGCGGCTGGCGAGTATCACGCCCAGAGCGGCTTTGTCACTGAGCGGATCACCCCAGGACATCATCTGGTGGGTGTGCATTAACTGCTCGGCGTTCTCGTGCTGGGGAGCCTCTCCATCTGGCGACCGAGGTACGATGAAATATGCTATCGCAACCAGTGCCGCCGCTGCCGCCGCACTACCCAAAGCCAGCCGAGGCACGGCAAACCATCTTCGCCAGGAGGGTGTCGCCCTCCGGTGTTCCGCTTCAATACGCGCCCGGATGCTGTGCCACAGATGCGCTGGGGGTTCCTCCGGTTCCACTGCTTTCAACACCCTGTCCACCCGCTCCAGCGCACGCAGCTCCGCGGCACAGGAGGGGCATTGCGCCAGGTGTGCCTCAACCAGTTTGCTCTCTCGCTCACCCAGCAGTCCCACCGAGTAGTCGGCTAATTTCGCTTTGATTTGTGTGCACTCCATGTTCATCGCCTCATTTCGCGTCCACCAGATATCTCAACTTGCGCCGCAGCGTCTCGCGTGCCCGTGCCAGTCGCGACAGCACCGTGTTTTTCGGCACGCCCAGTACCTGTGCCACTTCGGAGATGCCCATGTCTTCCAGATAGTACATGGTCACCACCTCGCGGTGATTCTCAGGTAGCGAACGCACCGCCTGCCGCACCGCCTCCTGCATCGCCTCGGAGAGCGCGAGCCGTTCCGGGTTCTCCGACCAGTCAGCCACCTCCACAGGTTCTGTCTCCCCGTCTTCATCATCGGTGAAGGTGCTCTCCAGAGACACGGTACTGAGCTGTTTGCGTTTTCTCCAGTCCAGTACCGCGTTGCGGGCAATGCGATGCAACCACACCCAGAAGGCTTCGTTCGCCTGCAGTTGCTTCAGTCCGCTCCACGCGCGCAGGTAGACCTCCTGCATCAGGTCTTCAGCGTCCTCAGCGGTGGGTACCATCTGGCGGATATACTGATAGATGCGCCGGTGGGTGTGCTGATACAGCTCGCCAAAGGCGTCTACGTCACCTGCTCTGGCGCGTTCCACCAGTTGATTGTCCAGTTCGAACATGGTACCCACCCATATCCCTTCTCAGAGGATAAGACGAGACAAAAGGGCAGGAGATTCCCCCTCTTCTCCCCGCGACGACGCCAAACGGCTCGGCGGAAGCCTCGACCTCCTGCCCGGTATCGCCGACGGAGCGCACCTACTCGCCCAAGCGCCACTCCAGAATGCCAGCGGAGTATCCTGTCCGAAGCTTTACCTCTATCCGCAACGCCGTGGCAACTACCGGCTCGAACTCGACGCGGTTGAAAGCGTCTTTACGTGTTTCTTCACTGTGGGTGACCTTCACTGGATGCCACTGCTGACCGTCGAACCACAGCACGCGCCACCACTCCGGGAGGCGACACTGTCCGCCAACTGCCTCGTCGTCGAACCAGTACACCTCACAGAATGAGATGCGGCGCGGTTGAAAGAACACATATTGCACCCACTCGGTGCTTCCCGTGTGGTCCCACCAGGTGAAGCGCGGGATGCTCAAATCCGCGGACGACGACGGCAGAAGCCCGTCGTTCAGCGCGAGCACCGTGTCGGCGTGCCAGCAGTGCGAAGCCTCTGGAATTACTGTATTCGTCTCCTGCCAGACGTTGGCGTTCGGACCCTCGCCTATCTGTGGAAAAGCCGACACGCGCAGTCGGGCACACCCCATGGGAATCAGGACGATGTCCTCTTCCGGCTCGTCCGAGCGCACCGGCGATTCCTGTACCTCTCCAATCAGCCCGTTCGCCTCCAGACGCCATTGCGGGATGCGTTTGCCTTTCGCCCTGAGCAGGATGGGCGCGTTCTCCGGGGTAAAGGGCTGTGCGGCAAGCGGGCCCGTTTTTCGGATAACCTCAAACGACCTCTGCGGGTTGCTCACATCCACCATCAGCCCGTAGTTCCACGCAGTGGTGGGGAACACCTCGTAGGCGGGGAAGCGGTCGGTGCCCCCGTAGCGTTCCCAACGTTCACCTATCCGCAGGGAGAAAGCAAGCGGTCCAAGGTGGACAGAGACAGTGTGACGGTTTTTGTCCCATACTTTAACAAATAGCGGCATGGGCAGAGTCAGCGCGACGCGGTCACCGTCGCGCCATTCGCGTTGAAGGAGTATCCAGCCTTTCGCGGGCGAAGGTGCTCGCTGTGATTGTCCGTTCACCTCCACGCGTGGCGATTGGCACCAGCCGGGTACGCGCAGGGTAAGCGGGAACCGCACCGGCTTGGGTGTGCGGATGGTTAGCTTTATCCCCTCTCCGAAGGGGTAATCGGTCTCTTCCACGATTTCCACCATCGTGCCATTGGCCACTTTCGCCTTCACGCGGCAGGGCGCGTAGAAGACCGCTGCCAGCCCGTTGCCCGGCGTCGCCATCCAAAGGTGCTCCGCAAAGTAGGGCCACCCAAACGCCGCATTATGCTGGCAACAACGGTAGTCGTAGGGGTTATAAGAGAGCATGTCGCCGCCGTTTTGCAGCAACGGTGCCTTGCTCTGGCGGTCGAGTTGCACCATGTTGGGCGCGGTGAGGTAGTGCAGCCCCTTCAGGTCGGGCGTCATGGCAGCGGGTAGGGAGTTGAACGCCACCTCCTCGCAGCGGTCTGCCCATTTGCCATCGCCGGTGATGCGGGTGAGCGTCTCGTGGCTGTACATCATCTCCACCATCGAACAGGTCTCCGCCGCCTGTCGGGGGCCGGTGAAGCCGGGGCGGGCGTTCTCGTCTGCGCCGAACATACCGCCCGGCACCTGCCCATAGATGCCCATGACTGTATCGTACACGCGCTCGGTAGCCCGCAGGTAGCGAATATCACCCGTTTGCTGATAGTACTGGGCAGGTTCGCGGAAGCCCTGGCAGATGTTCACCCCGTGCCAGGTGGGAATGTCGCCCACCCAGTCCGCGGTGCGCTCGTGGGTAACCCGCGCGGCGTCCAACAGCCACTTTTCCCCCGTCAGGTTGTATAGCCAGTGGATGGTGTCGAGGTTGTCACCGCCGCGGATTTTCTGCCAGCTGCCCGGCAGGAACTTCTCCAGCGGCACGGTCATCTGCCAGCGGAAATACTTGAGCATGAAGGGTATCACGCGCGGGTCGCCGGTGGCTTCATAGTGCGTGCGCAGCGCGTAGAGCGCAATCATGTTGGGCCAGAGGTCCATCGCCGCACGGTTGCTTTCGGGACCGAAGTAACCGTCCTCGCGCTGGCTGGCGAGAATGGCGTCGATCCATCGTTTGGCTTCGGCGATGATGCGTTGGTCGCCCAGCACATAGCCCAGCGAGGTAAACCCCTTCAGCCAGTAGGGGAGTTCCTCCCAGCCGTTTTCTCCTTGCCCCTTTGGACTTGCCCACGCGCTGCCTTCAAGCTTGCACCACGGGCTGATTTCGGTCAGGTGTCCGGTGAAACCCTCCGCCATCAGTTCCAGCTGCTGGCGCAGCCAGCCCTCGGGACGAATCGAGCCAGTGGGCAGTTTGATGAGCGGGCTGGGCAACAGCGGCGCACGGTTGCCCGCATAATGACGGTTCACGGGCGAGGTTGGGAGCGTAGTGACGATTTTCATCAT
>JAPWUZ010000232.1 GCA_028275265.1 Armatimonadota bacterium
ATACAAGAATACAGAACATATTAAGTCTCTTTTCGAACAAATATTGTGTCAGGCTCCAAACCCTGTGGACACAGAGGGATGTATTCTGTCACGCGCCGCCCAGATAGAGGGGCGCAAGCCCGGTGAACCAAAGGACGAAGATGAACTGAAGCAGGAGATCAGCGCGCACTTGGTCGAGGATACCGGTCTGATTGCGCTGTTCGCCGAATCCACCTCGCCGCGGCGCGCGCAGGATGCGGTGAACGCAGCGGCACTGGTTCTCGTCTGGCAAAACGAGCATCTGCGCAAGGAGGAGGCGCGAAACACCGTCCGCTTTATCCGTAACCAGCTGGAAGCGCGGGGTGGAGTGAAGGAACAATTGAGTCAAGCAGACGAGAGACTGGCGTCTTTCAAGAAGAAAAAGCTGTTTTTGGACGCAGGGGAACAGATGCGCGCGCTGATGTTGCAAATGGTGGAGTTAAGCAACCGACGCTGGCAGGGCAACTTGCGCCTGACCGACCTGCGTAGCCGCCTCGCCGCGACCAGACAGAGGCTGGGGCAGGAACCTTCTACCGTCATCGCGCCCACCATCTACGAAAATCCCACGGTGCAGGAAATCAAGAAGCAGCTCGTGGCAGCAGAAGCGGACTTGCTGTCGCTGCAGGCGCAGTTCACCGACGAGCATCCTCGGGTACAGTCTGCTACCGCTCGCGTGGAGGCATTGCGTGAGCGACTGCGACAGGAAGCGGCGCGTATCGAAAGCGTGCAACGTTTGCCTAACCCTGTGTATCAAGAGTTATACAAAAGCGTTGCCTTGCTGTCCGCTGACATTGTGGGGCAGGAGGCGCAGATGAGCGCGCTGGAACGGACTATGGAGAATATCCGGAAGCAGATGCTGGCAGTGCCAGAACTGGAAAAGCAATTGACGCAGCTGCTGCGTCAGCGACAGGCTCTGGAGAAACGCTACCTGTTCCTGATAGAGCGATTGCAAGAAGCGGAACTCACACAGGCGGTGAAGCTGGGCAATGCCCGCGTGGTGGAGCTGGCGCAGCTGCCCGGCAAGCGCGTCAAACCCCGACGAGTGCTGAACATGTTGATGGGAGTGGTACTCGGCGCGCTGCTGGCAGTGGGTTTCTCGCTGCTGCTGGAGCAGATGGACCGTCGTCTTCCCTCCGCACAAGCCGCTTCAGAACGGCTGAACGCGCCGCTGCTGGCTTCCGTCCCCGCGGTGCGTGACGAAGCGAACCTACCTGTGCTCACAGAGCCTGTTGCCGTCGAGGCGTTCCGGGAGCTTCGAACAAACATCCGGCTGGCGTCTGTGCCCGACCCTGTACGTGTGCTGATGGTCACCTCCGCGTCCGATGGTGAGGGCAAGACCTTTATCTCGAGACATCTGGCGGAAAGCATGGCGCGCTCGGGGCAACGTCTCCTTCTGGTGGATGCCAACCTGCGCCAGCCGATGCAACACCACTTTGAAAACGCAGCGCAGTCTCCCGGGCTCACCGAATTTCTTCTCGGCGAAAACAAACTGGAGACGTGCGTCCGCGCTACGAGTATAGATAATCTCTGGCTGTTACCGTCGGGGAATGTTTCCGCTGGTTCACCGGAATTGCTGGAGAGTACCGGCCTGCGGGAAGCAATAGCGCAGCTGAGAGACAGATACGATATGCTTATCCTCGATACGCCACCAGCAGGACTTTTTGCCGACGCGCGAGTGCTGGCTCTGCACTGCGACGCCATCCTGCTGGTCGTTCAGCCGGGAGCCACTTTGCGCGACGAGGCTCTGCGTGCGGTGGAAACCCTTCGTGCCGTGCCGAAGGTAAGGCTTCTGGGCATCGTTGCCAACAAAGTGCCAGTCTCCATGAATAGCCACCAATCCCATCATCTTTTAGCAAGGAGGCATCATCCGTGAAAGGGTTGATACTGAGCGGCGGCAAGGGAACCCGCCTGCGCCCCATTACCTACACCGGCGCGAAGCAGCTCATCCCCATCGCGAACAAGCCGGTGCTTTTCTATGGCATCGAAGCCATCCGCGATGCAGGTATCACCGACGTAGGCATCATCGTGGGCGACACCCGTGAGGAGATTATGCAAGCGGTAGGTGACGGCAGCCGGTGGGGCATCCGCGTGACTTACATCCACCAGCCGGAGCCGCTTGGGCTGGCGCACGCCGTCAAAATCGCTCAGCCGTTTCTGGGCGAAGAGCCGTTCGTAATGTATCTGGGCGATAATCTCGTCAAAGAGGGTATCACTCCTTTCGTGCGTGAGTTCGAACAGCTGCGCCCGAACGCACAGATTCTGCTGGCGCACGTACCCAACCCGCAGGATTTCGGCGTGGCGGTGCTGGACGGCGAGCGCGTGGTGCGTCTCATCGAGAAGCCGAGACAACCCCCTTCTGACCTCGCGCTGGTGGGAGTATACATGTTTGACCACCACATCTTCGAAGCGGTGAACGCCATCCAGCCCTCCGCGCGCGGGGAACTGGAAATCACGGACGCCATCCAGTATCTGATTGACCACGGGTATCAGGTACGCTCGCACATCATCAGCGGCTGGTGGAAAGATACCGGCAACCTCGATGCCATTCTGGAAGCCAATCGCATCCTGCTGGAGGATATTGAACGCGACGTCCGCGCGGAAGTGGACACCCGTTCACGCCTTCACGGGCGGGTGTGTCTGGGAGAAGGTACGCGCGTTATCAACAGCGTGATTCGCGGACCGGTCATCATCGGAACCCATTGTCTGATCGAGAACGCCTATATCGGACCCTTCACCTCTATCGCCGACGGCGTGCAGGTGGTCTCCAGCGAAGTAGAGCACAGCGTAATCCTGGAAGGGTGCCGCATCCTGAACATCGGCTCGCGCATGGAGGACAGCCTGCTGGGGCGCAACGTGACCGTCTGCCGCGACGAGGGCAAACCGCGCGCCGTGCGGCTGATGCTGGGGGACAACAGTCAGGTTAATCTGCTGTGAAAAACTGGTGGTTTACCACCCGCTGGTTGCTCGGTTCGCAATTCGCAGCCCGTCTGCTGGGACTGCTGAACAATGTGCTGCTGGCACGGTTGCTTGCGCCTGTCTCCTACGGCGATTTCACGCAGGCGATGGCGATTGCCGGTTCGCTAGCTCCTGTTGCCGATACGGGCATCTCCGCCATAATCACGCGCTACGTGGCACGCCGTCCCCGCTCATCGGCAGTTCTGGGTGCCGCTATCGGATTGCGGATGGGGCAGAGCCTCCTGCCATGGGGTATCATGGTGTGGGCTTCGTGGTGGATATACGGCGCGTCTCATCTCGGGCTGGCAATTGTGCTGGCAGGTGCCTACTGGGCGATAGCGTGCATGCAGCAGTTGCTGGCAGGAGTGGCTCGAGCGCGGCTGCAGGCGCATATCGAAACGAGAGCGGTTGCTCTGGAACGGGTTAGCACCGTATTGCTGGCGGCGGCGGGCGCGTTCTGGTTTGGCTTAACGGGTGCGCTGGCTGGAGTGGTGGTGGGCGGAACCTTCGCGCTCATCACTTATCTGCGTTGTCTGCCCCTTCCGCGGGCGCGGCTGCACTGGCGCATCTGGAAAAGGCTGATTGCCTTGGGCACACCGCTGGCGATAGCCGATGTATGTCACGGCTTTATCATGCGCATGGACATCCTGGCTATCGGAATGCGATATGGTTCGCAGAGTGCGGGCTGGTATGGCAGCGCGAGCGTGCTGTTGTGGGCGAGTAACCTCGTCGCGGGTTCCATGGCGCTTGCGCTGGTTCCCACCTCCGCTGCGCAAAGCGGCGAAACCGGCAACCTGGGGCACAGAGTGCTCGGCTGGATGATGGCTACGGCGATGGCTCTGGCAACCGCGCTTGGTGCGGGCGCGTCTCTATGGGTACTTCTGCTATACGGTGAGGCTTACGCGCCTGCCGTGCCAGTACTGCGCGTGCTCGCGTGGTGCTTGTTGCCTGCCTCGCTCGTGGCATGGGGCAATGCAGTGCTACTGGTGCGCCATCGAACGGCGTGGGTGGGAGCGGTTGCGGTACTAGGCACTCTATGCATGATGACGAGCCTGTGGTGGTGGATTCCGCGCTACGGCATGCTGGGGGCTGCCTGCGCGCAGCTGGCAACCCAGTGTATCATGGCGGTCTTTCTGATAACGCCTGCTTGGCGGGAGAAACAGCAATCCGGGTGAAACTTTGCACAAGCAGAACGGTCATAAAAAGAGGGTTTCAGACACACATTGAGGGAGGACGGTGTGAGCGGTTTTGGGCGTCGTCGGTGGAAACTGTTGCTGTTTGGCTGTTTGCCGGTGCTCGTTCTGCTGGGGGCTGCCGGCTGGTGGGGCTATCGCTGGCTGAATAAACCGAAACCCCCAGCGCGTCTGGTGGAGGTCAGCCGAGGTGACGTGGAGATTATCGTGGCGGAGTCGGGCGTGCTGGA
>JAPWUZ010000233.1 GCA_028275265.1 Armatimonadota bacterium
CACCGACGCGCTGGCGGTAATCACGATGTCGGGACCCTCACCGCCTGTCTCCTCAATGCAACGCGCGACCACATCTTCTTCCTCCGCAGCAATATACACGTCCGCTTCGTAAAAGCGAGCCAGCTCCAGCCTCGCCTTACTGCGCTGTACGGCGATAATCTTCGTCGCGCCCATCGCACGCGCAAGGTCAATCAGCATACAACCGATGGGTCCTAGTCCGATAATGACCACGCTTTTACCCAATCCCATGTTCACCAGTTCCATGCCGTTGATGGCACAGGCGAGCGGCTCCGCCAACGCAGCAGTTTCGAAGTCCATGCTATCGGGGATGGGCGTCACGGGCCCCTCGTCCAGCAGCAGTTTGGGCAGTTTCATGTACTGAGCGAACGCGCCAGGTATCTGGTAGCCCACCGCGTAGTTAATCGCGCAGTTATTGCCCAGCCCGTTGCGACACCAGCGGCACTGTCCGCAGGGCACGTCCGCGCCTATCGCCACGCGGTCGCCCTCTTTCACCCGCGTCACATTCTTGCCCGCCTTCACCACCACACCCGCTGCCTCGTGCCCGATGATAGCAGGGGGCTTCACGCGCGGGTTACCGTGATGCAGGATGCGCACATCCGAGCCGCAGATGCTCACTGCCTCTACTCTCAGCAGGGCGGAATCGTCGTCGATCTCCGGCTCCGGCACTTCCTGAAGCACCAGTTTGCCCAGATCCTCCAGAACCGCAGCCAGCATCAGTCTTCCTCCTGTCCGTCGGGGTGTATCAACACTTTGCAGAAAAAGCCTTTCCTGTCGTGCATGGCATTTAGCGTGTCGACGGCGCGGCTTAACGGCACGCGATGGGTGACCAGCGGTCGAAGCTTCAACGAACCCGATGCCATCGCCCGCAGGGTCGTGTGCCAGTCGTCATCCGCGCTGTACACCGCGTAGTCCGAGTTCCAGGTGCCGTACAGGTTCACCTCGCGCCGCATCAGCTGCGACAGCAGGCTGGGGGAGAAGGTCACCTCCGCCGAGGGGTTGCCCAGAATGACCACACGTCCGCCCCGTCGGGCGCAGGCGCAGGCTTGCAGCAACGTCTGCGGCACGCCCACTGCCTCGATGCACAGGTGCGCCCCCTGTCCCTCCGTGAGGGAGGCGACCACCTCTTCGGCAACTTTCTGTGCGGAATGGTAAGCTTGCGCAAAGCCCAGCTCGCGCGCCAGGACGAGCTTCTCCTCCACGATGTCAAACAGTAGCACCGATGATGCGCCCATGATACGTGCCCACTGCGCTACCATCAGACCGATGGGTCCCGCGCCGAAGACAGCGACCGTTTCGCCCGGCTGGCATCCCCCCGCGCGGCGTAAGGCGTGCAATGCCACCGCTGCCGGTTCGGTCATCGCCGCTTCTTGCAGGCTTACCCCCTGTGGCACGCGCAGCAGGTTCCTCGCCGGGGCAACCGCATACTCCGCGAACGCCCCATCCCGTCGTGAGCCGAGGTAGTCGTACGACTCGCACTGCGCGTACCTGCCCTTCTCGCAGGGTGAGCACCGTCCACACCATATCAGGGGAAACACCGCCACGCGGTCACCCGGCGCGAACTGCGTCACTCCCTCGCCGCACTGTTCGACGACGCCGGCGAACTCATGTCCGCATATCAGGGGGAAGCGGTAGGTGCCTTTGGAGAAGATACGCGGGATGTCGGAGCCGCACACCCCGCAATAAGCCACCCGAACCAGCACCTCACCCGCCTTCGGCTCGGGCGTGGGCACGTCCTCATAGCGCAAATCGCCGACCGCGTGAAGCACCAGCGCTTTCATCTATGCATTGCCTCCCGCACGGCGTTGAAGCCCCTCACGCACCGCCTGCACGACCCGCCGATGGTTCTGCCACAACGTGCCCTGCGGGTGATACAGACTGCTGGAGCCGAGTACCAGAATATCTGCGCCCGCCGCCACCATCTTCGGGATGTTCTCGAAGCTCACGTTGCCGTCCACCTGAATGGGTATGTGCGCAAAGCCGCGCTCGTCCAGAAAGCGGCGGCAATCGGCGATTTTGCGCAAGGTAATCGGAACGAGCCGCTGCCCGGCGAAGCCGGGGTTAACAGCCATCAGCAACACGAAATCCACCTTCTCCAGCACGTAGTCCAGCATATTGAGCGGTGTAGCGGGGTTGAGTGCCACCCCTGCCAGCGCACCTCCCTCACGAATCATGCTGAGCGTGCGGTCAAGGTGCCAGGCAGACTCCGCGTGTACGGAAATGACCTGCACTCCCAGCGGCAGCAGCTTGCGGATGAAGAAGTCGTTATCTTCTACCATCAGGTGCACGTCGAAGGGCAGATGGGTGCGTTCGCGAAGCTGCTCGAGAACCACCAGCCCGAGCGGCATGTTGGGCGTGAAGTGCGCGTCCATCAGGTCGACGTGCAGGTAATGAACGCCTATTGCCTCCAGCTGCCGGATGTGCGCTTCCAGATTCAGCTGGTCGGCGCACATCAACGATGCCGAGAAACGAACCGGCTCGATGTTCACAGGCGGGAGACTGGTGGGCTTACTGCACGGTTCTGCAGGGGCGCACCACTCCTCGCGCAGGTATCGCAGCGATCCGCGCAGAGACTTTTCCAGATGGATGTCGCTGTAGTCCCGCCCCAGCTTCGGTCCCGAAATCTCCAGATAGCCCACCACCTGCCGTGCAGGTAGCCGATGGGCGTTGGCGTGCAACAGGTCGCGAAACCGATCCACCTGCACCACGCCTTTTGCTCGTTCCTCCTCGCCAAATCCGAAGGTGGAGTGGAAAAGGGCATCGGTGTTTTTCAGATGCACCTCATACAGATAGGGCAGGGTGGCTTCGAAGGTCTGCAGGTTGTCCCATACCACATGCCCCTGCGCGTCGGCGTAGCCATGCGAGACATCCGCGCAGAAGCCCATGCGCGCGGTGCTGTCGGGATGCTGACGGTGGTAGGCGGTCAGCTCCTCGCCCATCTGCCGAATCTCCTCCGGCAGGGTAGGGGGTTCCGCCAAGCACGACATCGGCTCGATGGTCAACCAGGCCACGCCCTGCTCGTACGCGAAGTGCATCAGATCCTTGAAGTGCTTCAGGTAGCGGGCAATGCCCTGTGGTTTGGTGTGCATCTCGTCCCGCAGCACCGCGCCCGGATTGTGCCCCACCGAGCGCGCGCCCAGGATGCCACCAATCTGGATGTATCGCTCGAACATGCGCCGCGCGATCGCTTCCCAGCCCGGCTCGTTGCGGAAGAAGCCGCCCAGCTCGCGATGCGCCGTGAACAGGCTGTGGATGCGCACGCCTGCCTTCTCCGCCTGCTCGCGCAACCAGTGGAAAAACTCGTCGGGCAGAAGGTAGAACTCGAACGTGCTGCCCAGCTGGATGTGTTCGACACCTTCCTCTGCCGCCAGACGGAATAACCAGGGGTACGAATAACGGTATTCTATCGGGTCGGTTTTGATGCCAAGCAGGAGTTGCAGGGGAATGCTCATACCGTGTGCCTCTTTCGTTCCACTGCTCGTGCGATTCGATTCAAAATCGGTTGCGACTCGTGGCGCTTTCGGCGTGCGAGCGCGACGCACAATGCGTCAAACAGAGCCAGCTGTACCAGCCGTGCGGTGATGGTTTCGTCCAGCCATTGCGTGCGCCCCGCAGAGGTAATCAGGCAGATGTCGCACAGCTTTGCGAGGGGGGAGCGGCGGAAGCTGGTCACGCAGATGGTGTGCGCCCCAGCCTCTTTCGCCAGTTCCACCGACTCGATGGTTTCCCTGCTCGTTCCCGAGTAGGATACCGCCAGCCCCACATCCCCAGGCTCCAGCAGCGCGGCGTTAATGGCTTGCATGTGGTCATCCACCGAAAAGAGGCTGTTCACTCCGCACCGTTGCAGGCGATACTGCAGGTCCATACAGACCGGTAGCGAACTGCCCACTCCGAATATCGCCACCCGCCGCGCGCTGGCGAGTGCCTCCACCGCCCGCGCGAACTGTGCCATATCCAGCAGCTCCATCGTGCTGGCGACCGCCTGCACGTCCATGTTCAGCACCTTTTGCACCAGCCGGGGAAGGTCGTCTTCGGGCGAGACGTCGCCATGCAAGTCGGGCACCGGCTCGCGGTGGGGAGCCAAATCCGCCACGAGAGCCAGTTTGAAGTCCGCATAGCCCTTGAAACCGATGGAGCGGCAGAACCGCACCACGGTGGTTTCGCTGACGCCGCTGCGGTCGCTCAGGTGGATGACGCTGCAGCCGCGCGCCTCCTCGGGGTGGTTCAGCACGAAGTCAGCGACCTTCCGCTCCGCCTCGTTCAGCGACGTGTACAGCGCGGAAACTTTTTCCAGTACTGAAGCCACATCTATCGCCTCCAAATCCCATTATAGAAGAGCAG
>JAPWUZ010000021.1 GCA_028275265.1 Armatimonadota bacterium
TAGCGTGGCTTCGCACCAGAAGTTTGCGCAGAAGTATGGCTTGCCGTTCCCCCTGCTGGCGGATGAGGGAGCGCAGGTTGCTACCACCTACGGCGTCTGGAAAGAAAAGAAACAGTACGGGCGCACCTATATGGGTATCGAGCGCACCACCTTCCTGATCGACGAAAACGGCATCGTGCGCCGCGTTTTTCCGAAAGTAAAAGTGGACGGCCACGTCGAAGAGGTCATTGAGGCAATCCGTTCTCTGGAGGCATGAGGATGAGGCATTACCTGAAGGTTCTGACTTGCTTGCTGGCGGCATTGCTGATACCGGCGGCTTCGTGGTCGCAACCTCCGAAGGTTCCCGAGGCGGTGCAAAAGGCGAATGAGGTACTCACCGCGCTAGCGGATATTGACCTGCTGCTGGTGCTGACGCCGTTGAAGCTGAGCAAAGAGCAGATTGGCAAGATAAAGCCGCTGCTGGAGCAGGCGCAAAGCGACCTGATGCGCATGGAAGAGCGCAACGCACAGGCTCTGCTGCAGTTGAAAGACGAGGTGATGACCGCGAGGAACGAGGCACTGAAAGGCAAAACCCCTTCTGAAGAACTGCGCAAAAAACTACGCGAGGCAGATACCGCTGCCCTGCAACTGCGCATGAAGACGGTGGACCAGGTGGTGCGCAGCCTCTGGGCAAAACTGGATGGTATCCTTTCCGATACGCAGAAGCAGACCATCTACGATCAGGCAAAGGAACAGATGCGCGCTGCTCGCCGCCCTGACGTGGACAAGGTCAGCAAGCGGGAGCTGGGCGAATTCTTCACGCAGGAGGTACTGCTCGCGCCTCGCACGTTGCCGATACTGGAGGAGTTGCAGAAGGTATCTGAATGAGCCACATCGCCACTGCTCCTGCAGCCGTGCGTCGCAACATCATCGCCATCATCGGCGATGTGGCTTTCTTCATGCTGGGGTTCTCGTGCATGGACCCCACGACGGTCATGCCGCAGTTCCTGAAGGAGCTGGGCGCGTCGCCACAGCTTATCGGACTGATAAGCGGGTTGCGCCTGCTGGTGCTCTTCGCGCCACAGCCCTATGTGGCCCACCGTGTACACGGCAGGCGGCGTGTCAAACCTTTTCTCATTACCGCGTGCGCCATCGGCAGACTGCCGATGTTCTTGCTGTTCCTGCTGATATGGGCGTACGGTCACCACCGCACGCTGGCGTTATGGGCGTTCGTGCTGTTCAGCCTGCTGTTTATTGGCTCGGATGGCTTCAGCATCGTGCCCTGGACGGAGATTATCGGCAAGTCCATCCCATCAAACATTCGGGGGCGTTTCTTCGGTGCGATGCAGACGGTCTCCTCGCTGGCAGCGCTGGGCGCGCCCGCGCTGGTCAGTACGATCCTGAGTATCCGTGCGCTGACCTTCCCGCGAAACTACGCTATTCTGATACTGCTGATGGCTACAGGGCTGCTGCTGTCGATGTTGATGCTTCTATTGATTCAGGAACCCGACACGCCGCCACAGGAAGACCCTGAGCGCACCTTTGCGGAACACCTGCGCCGCATTCCTGCTCTGTGGCGCAACGACCCAGCCTTGCGCTGGATACTCACCACGCAGTTTCTGCTGGCAGGGGGAGGCGTGGCTTCCAGCTTCTACGTGCTGTATGCGCGGGAGCGGTTTGGTTTGCCGGAGTCCTACGTGGCGATTTATCTGACCGCTCAGACGCTGGGCGCGGTGCTGACGGGTCCGCTATGGGGCTGGATGGCGGACCGCTTCGGTGCGGTTCGAGCGTTGCGGGCGGTGGTGTCGCTGGCGGTGGTGCCCCCGCTGGCGGCGCTGGTGATGCCTGTCGCGTGGGGGTTCGTGCTTGTGTTTGCCTGTCTGGGCGCGCTGGGATGGAGCCTGTGGAACGCCTTCACCAACGCGATACTCTCGGTTGCGCCGCCTGCGGAGCGTCCCACCTACATTGCCCTGCAGAACTTCATGAACCTGCCAGCGGCCCTTGCACCCTTTATCGGAGGGGTGATTGTGGCGTGGGCGGGCTATCCCGCTGCTTTCCTCACCACGGCGGCGATAGTAACACTGGGTGCATTAAGCGCACGACGCATCCCTCTACGACATTGACAACTTTGTCACGGTTTTGTATGATAACCTGTAAAACTGGAAGATAGTGCAGGTTGCTTACCTTTGTCCGTCTGTATGGAGAAAAGATGGTGAGCCCGGTTCGCATGATGCTCTCTGTTCGCGTGATTATCTGGCTTGTCGGGGCGGTACTGGTTCTTGCCGCAGGAATCGCTTCTGCGTCCGCAGAAGCAGAGCCAGAGGCGGTCGTCATCCCAGGCCGGCGGTTTCTACAGCCGCCGGTCATCGACGGCGTGCTCTCCCCCGGGGAATGGGAGAACGCGGTGGAAATCGTCTCGTTTTGGGATTTCAAACAACAGCGTGAAGCCGAACTTCGCACCCGCTGCCTGCTGGCGTACACGTCCGAAGGAATCTACGCGGCGTTCGACTGTCACGACCCCGAGCCGAACAAGATTCTGGCACAGGAAACCCGCCGCGGCGCCGACCTCACGAAAGATGATTACGTGGAGCTGTCTGTGGAACCTACCGGAGTCAATGTCGAGCCCTATTCCTTCCGGGTGAGCGCACGTGGCACACAGGACGAGAGTATCCCCGGCGGCAGTATCAGCAACATCCGCTGGCGCGGCGACTGGAGGGCTGCGGTCTCGCGCCACAACACCGGCTGGGCCGCTGAAATCTTCGTGCCGTTCCGCATCCTGCGCATCCCGCGCGGGCAGAAAGAGCTGGGCGTGCAGTTGCTGCGGAACGTTCCCCGCCTGAACGTGCAGTACGTCTATCCAAACACCGGCACGACCTTAGACCTGCTGAAGCGCGCCCGCTGGACCGACCTGCAGCTGCCCGAAGTGTTGCCACCTCCCATTATCCTGCCGTATACGCAGCTGGATACCACTTCCGGCAAGACCGAATGGCGCAGTGGGTTGGACATCAAGTGGCAGATGTCCGGAGGGCTTACCTCTCTACTTACCCTCAACCCCGACTTCAAGAACGTGGCGCGGGAGGTGGACAGCGTCTCCTTCAGCTACGTGCCCCGGCTGGTGCGCGAGACCCGTCCCTTCTTCGTGGAGGGGGATGGCTTTTTCCCCGACACCACCCTTTTCTACAGCGGCAATGTGCAGGCAGTGGACGCCGCGCTCAAGTCCTTCGGCACCGTGGGCAGGTGGAACTATGGCGCACTGTTCAGCCGGGGTGCAGACCAGTGGGTAACCGTCGGGCGGCTGGCGTACCAGACGAGCATGCGCTCCCATACCGAGGTGCAGTTCGTCTATGATGACCGTCCGGGCGTGCATTCGACGGCACTGGGAGGCGGAGCGGTGTTCTATCCTTCCTTTCCCGATGGCTTCGCCAACGTCAGCCTGCTGTACTTCCGCACCTCCGGGCAGAATATGCCGACCGGCGAGAAGGTAGGGCTGATTCTCTGGCGGCAGCGCGGGGATGGACGTATCAGCTTCGGAGGGCAGGTTTACCAGATATCGCGGGGGTTCGCGCCGACGCTGGGCTATGCTCCGGAGGTGGGACTGCGCGGCTATGAGAGCATGGCGATATACAACAGACGCTGGGACAACCGTCCCGTGCAGCTGATGGACGCAGGCATCGTGCGCAACCAGCGATGGAAGCTGGACGGCGGCATCTACGACGACACCCTCAGCGGCTGGGTGTCGGTCACCCTGCGCAATGACATGGTTTACTGGCTCGGCGCGAGCCGCTACCACCGTCCTCCCTATCACGACCGCACCGTCTCCGCGATGGTGGGCTGGAACGTGCATCGGCTGTACAATGCAGGCGATGTCGTCATCACGTTGGGTAAAGTCGCGGGAGGAGACAGCCTCTACTGGCGGTTCCTGCAAGGGGTGCCGCTCACCGAGCGGTTCCGCCTGATGCTTCACTACGAGCAGAGCCACATCCGCTACCACGACCCAAACACGCCCGACCGCAACCTGCACCAATTTATCGCCACGCTGAACTATGATATCGACCCCGAGCACAGCATCGGCGGGCGATACATCGGCAGGGGGAGCGGCTTTGGCAGTTTTCACGAGATGAATACGCTGTATCTCACCTATCGCCAGCAGGTGCGCCGCGGCACCGACATCTTCCTGATATTCGGCGACCCCAACGCCTCCAGCACGCAAACGCGCTTCGCGGTGAAGGTGATGACGCCGTGGTAGAGACAGCGGGCGTGCTGTACGTGGTGGCGACCCCCATCGGCAATCTGGAAGACATCACCCTGCGGGCGTTGCGCGTGCTTCGAGAAGTGCATCTCATTGCCGCGGAGGATACGCGCGTCACCCGCAAACTGCTGAGCCACTACGATATCCACGCTCCTCTCACCAGCCTGCACGAATATTCGCCACCTGCGAAGATCGAGCAGCTGGTGCGGCGTTTGCTTGGTGGTGAATGTGTCGCGCTGGTCACCGACGCGGGAACGCCTACGCTGAGCGACCCCGGTAGCGCACTCATCCGCCGCGCCCGCGAGCAGGGGATTGCCGTTATGTGCGTGCCGGGTGCCTCGGCGGTAACAGCGGCGGTGAGCCTCGCCGGCTTGCCTGATGGGCGGTTTGTTTTCGACGGCTTCCCGCCCCGTAAAAGCAGGGAACGCCACGCTTACCTGCAGTCGCTGGCAGGCGAGCAACGGGCAGTAGTGTGGTTCGAAGCCCCTCATCGTGTGGTGGACCTTCTGAAGGACGTGCAGCAGGTGTTGGGCGAGCGAGAGATATTCGTTGCCCGCGAGCTGACCAAGCAGTTTGAAGAATCTCGGCAGGCGACGGTGAGCGAGTGGCTGTCACATTTTGAGCAAACACCGCCTCGCGGTGAGTTCACGCTGATTCTGCTACCTGCACGGGAAGAGTCATCGCCGCCGTGTGCAGAGGAGCCTCTGCAGATGATTGAGCATCTGGTCGCAGATGGAATGAGCGATAAAGAGGCGATTCGTGAGGCGGCGAATCGCAGCGGTGTTCCAAGAAGGGAGCTTTATGCCCGCTGGCTGGAGCGGAAGGGAAAGTAACGAACAACCGTATCAGCGTGTGCGGTTGCGCAGGAAAGTCTCTGCCTCCGTCGAACCTAATCCTGACATCTCCGACGAAGGAGGCATCTCGATGAAAATCGGCATCAACCGATGGACAATGCCCGGCGACTGGTCGTTTGAGCAGTGTCTCAAGGCGGCAAAGGAAGCCGGCTTCGACAGTATCGAGTTCAACATGGCGGAAGACGGTGTGCTGGGCTTTGACGCAAAGGAGTCCGAAGTGCGCCAGATTGCAGAGACCGCACAGCGCATCGGAGTGGAGCTGTCCAGCCTCTCCACCGGTTTGGGCTGGCGTTATCCGCTGACTAGTCCCGACCCCGCCGTGCGCGAGAAAGGCATGGCTGCCATCCGCAAGCAACTGCAGATTGCCAGCTGGCTGGGCGTGGACACGATTCTCGTGGTGCCCGGCGTGGTGAACGAAGAGACCGCCTACGACGAGGCATACGACCGCGCCCACAGCGCACTGCGTGAGCTGCTGCCCGATGCCGAGCGACTGGGCGTGCGCATCGGCGTGGAGAACGTCTGGAACAAGTTCCTGCTCAGCCCGCTGGAGATGCGCCAGTTCGTGGACGAGCTGGGTAGTCCCTACGCGGGCGTGTATTTTGACGCAGGCAACGTGCTGGTGATGGGCTATCCTGAACAGTGGATTCGCATCCTCGGCAAGCGCATCTACCGCGTGCATGTGAAGGACTTCAAGACGCACATCGGCAACATCAGTGGCTTTTGCAACCCGCTGCAGGGCAACGTTCCCTGGGCAAAGGTGAACGAAGCGCTCCGGCAGGTGGGCTACGATGGTTACATCACCGCAGAGGTCGAAGGCTACCCGAGCTACCCCGAACTGGGCTTGAAGCATATCGCCGAGAGTCTCAAAGCGGTTTTCCAGTGATGTGCCGGAGGAGGTGACAACATGCTGCGAGTGGGAATTGTCGGGGTCGGTACGATGGGGCGCACCCATGCGTCCGCCTACATCAAGTTGCCAAATACCCAGCTGATTGGTTTCTACGATGCAGTCACTGAGGCGGCTCAGCGCGTGGCGTCGCAGTTTGGGGTGCAGGCGTTCCCCACCTACGAGGCGATGCTCGAACAGGTGGACATGGTGGATATCTGCACTCCGACGCCGACTCATCTGGATCTGGTGCTGAAAGCCGCCGGCGCGGGCAAGCACATCCTGTGCGAGAAGCCGCTGGGTCGCACCCTGCAACAGTGCGAGCAGATGATCGAAGCCGCCAGCAATGCAGGTGTGACGCTGATGCCTGCGCAGGTGCTGCGCTTCTTCCCGGAGTTCAAACAGGCGCACGACCTGGTGCTGGCGGGAGCGGTGGGCAAACCGGCAGCCATCCGCACCAGACGCGGTGGTCCCTATCCCCGCGCCGCCAACGACTGGTACGCGGACTTCGAGCAGAGCGGTGGACCCATTCTGGACATGGTCATCCACGACTTTGACTGGCTGCGCTGGACGTTCGGCGAAGTGGAGCGTGTGTTCGCCAAGGCGCTGACCTTCAAGAAGCTGGACCACATTGACTACGCCTTAATCACCCTGCGACTGAAGAGCGGCGCGATTGCGCACGTGGAGGCGAACTGGGCAGACCCCAGCGGGTTCAAAGTGGACTTCGAAATCGCGGGAGACGCGGGCATGATTGCCTTCGACAGCCGCTTTGCGATGCCGTTGACGGTGGCGAAACAGGAGTCTGGCGGCGGAGGCGGCGGCGTAGCGGTGCCCGAAAGCCCGCTGGCGGAAGACCCTTACATGCTGGAGATTAAACACTTCGTGGACAGCGTAGAGGCAGGGCAACAACCCTCCATTACGGCAGTGGACGGCATGAAGGCGGTGGAGATTGCGCTGGCGGCGATAGAGAGCGCGCGCACAGGCAAGGTCATTCGGCTGGGAGGAGGTGCTTGAGATGGCAGTACGAATCGGCATGATGAGCTTTGCGCACATGCACGCCTATTCCTACGCGCACTGTGTGAAGCAGCTGGAAGCGGAGGGTAGGGCGCAGCTGGTGGGCGTCGCCGACGATGACCCGCAGCGCGGGCAACAGGTGGCGCAGCAATACGGCACGCGCTTCTATGAGAGCTACGAAGCCCTGCTGGACGCTGGCATCGATGCCGTCATCGTCTGCCCGGAGAACGTCAAGCACCGTCCGCTCACCGAGATGGCAGCTAAAGCGGGCAAGCATGTGCTGTGCGAGAAGCCCCTCGCCACCAGCAAAGCCGACGGCAGGGCGATGATCGAGGTCTGCAAGGCAAACGGTGTGCAGTTGATGACCGCGTTCCCCTGTCGCTTCAGCCCGTCCTACATCCGCCTCAAGCAGATGGTGGAAGCGGGCGAGCTGGGCGAGGTGCTGGCGATTCGAGGCACCAACCGCGGGCGCAATCCCGGAGGCTGGTTCATCGTGCCCGAACTCTCCGGCGGGGGTGCGGTGATTGACCACACAGTGCATGTCACCGACCTGTGCCGCGACCTGCTCCACAGCGAGGTGGTGGAGGTTTACGCCGAGATTGGCAATGGCTTCTGCCACAGCGACTTCGATGACACAGGGATGCTCACCCTCACCTTCGCCAACGACGTATTTGCCACGCTGGACTCCTCGTGGTCGCGCCCGAAAGTGTTCCCCACGTGGGGGGATGTCACCCTGCAGGTGGTGGGCACGAAGGGGCTGGTGTACATGGACATGTTCGCGCAGAACTCCACCCTGTACGACGACCGCAACATGCGCATCACCCTTGAACACTGGGGTTCCAGTATCGACTACGGGCTGGTCAGCGCGTTCGTGGAGAGCGTGGCATCGGGCAAACCTGTGCCCATCACCGGCGAGGACGGTCTGGCGGCGGCGGAGGTTGCCTTCGCGGCGTACGAGTCCGCCAAACGCGGCGAGCCGGTGCAGTTGCCCTTGCCGGAATAGTGGACAGCCCTTAATCTGGAGGGCGAGGCTCCCACCGAGCCAAGCCCTGCCCGCCTGCGGGAGAGGTTGGGCAGGGGAGGCTCACCCGGAGGTTCGCCCTCCAGCAACGCCGGCTAAAGCCTGCGGCTACAGAAGAGGCTCCCGCCGAGCCGCTCATATTTCATCTGGGGAGGGGACATGTCATGTCCACCCTGCGAAACGGTTATTTCACCGTACAAGAACAGAAGCACATCCTGAGCAACCTGCGCTGTGACCCCACCGGCAAGGGGCGTCGCAGCCAGTCTTTCTGCCTGAGCCTCATTCCGGAAGACTGGGAAATCACTCCCCGTACTCTTGTGCGGCAGTCGGAGACCGGCGTTACCCTTGAGCCTCTGCAGGTGTATCACTCCGAGCAGATTGCGCTCGAAAGCGGCGGAGAGGTTTCCTTCCCCGAGCGGCTGGAGGCGGGGCATACCCTGGCGCAAACCTTCCGTATCGCCGCCGGGCAGCAGTTCACCACCGTCTCCGTGCACCTGCCCACCTGGCACACGACGGATTCGGGATGCGTGTTGAGTCTCTACCGCGGGGGGACGTTGCTTGCCTCGCGGCGACTTCAGAACGTGCCGGATAACTCGTGGCAGTCCCTCTCGCTGGACGAACCGCTGGGCGAAGGGGAGTATACGGTGCAGATTTCGGAGCCAAAAGGTTCCATCGGCTGGTGGAGCAGTCGGCGCGACGTGTGGGCTGGCGGCGCCGCTCTGGTGGACGGGCAACCGGTAGAGCGCGACCGGGCACTGCGTGTGGACTCCCGGCGGTTTGTGGGCGAAGGGCGTTTGGTCTATCGCCTGCAACGGGATACACTGCTGGTGAAAGCGGAGCTGCGTTCGCAGGCAGCTCCCCCGGGCGCACTTCGCTGGACGTGGAGCACGACGTGGACGAAATCGGGCTATGATTGTACCTCCGCCGCGGGCGTGGTGTTCAGCCGCTTCTTCACCGACAACCAGCGCTACATGCCTGTGCAGCAGCTGAAACGGCGTGACCATGCCGGCCTCTCGTTCGACGGGGCGCGCTGGATAGAGATGGAAGGCACCCGCGACGCCGACCTGCGCATAGAAGGCGATGGACTGCACCTGCACTGGGAGATGGAAGAGAAACGAATGCACCTGCGCCTGCATGTGCCCTATCGGCAACAGGGTAACCGGTGGATCAGCCGCTGGTGCGTGCGCGTGTTGCCACGAACCGACTCCGTGCCCGATACCTTTCCCCGCTTCGTTTGCCCCCAGCGCAGGCTGGAGCAAGACGTGAACCGCTTCTGGTGGGAACGCGCCTTTACCTATCCTGCTCCCGCCGGACCAGCCGCGTGGTTCGAGTGGATGGCAACCATGCGCTGCTGGTATGATGGCCATCAGCGACGCGGCGAGATGGAGCAACTGCGCACCTACCCGATAACCCGCGAAGGCTATGTGAACACGTGGGGCGCAATGGAAGGCTGGCCCTTCCCGCCCTCGCCACCATACGACACCCGCCACTTTGACACGAATGCCCGTTTTATCCTCGCCTGCTGGAGGTTCTACCTGTGGACGGGGGACACGGAGTTCCTGAAGAGTCAAGCGGACCGCCTGCGCCGCGCGATGGCTTATCAGCTGGAAACGTTGAGCGGGCACGACGGGCTTATCATCACCGCCAGCAAGGACGTCAACGGAAGACATAAGGGCGTGGGCGATAACTACTGGGATATCCTGCCTTTCGGACACCTGGACGCCTACGCCAACGCGGTGTATTATGCTAGCCTTGAAGCCATGCAGGGCATCGATGCGGTGCTGCGTCGGCAACCGTTAACCGACTATCGCGCCCTCCGCCAGAAGGTGCACCGCCGCTACGATGAGGTCTTCTGGGACGAGAAGGCGGGACGCTACATCGGCTGCGTGGATATTGACGGCATACGACATGACTACGGCTTCACGTTCGTCAATCTGGAAGCGCTGTTACGGCCTGGGCGATGCGCAGAAAGCGAGGCGTATTTATCGCTGGATGGAGACAGAGCCAACCTCTACCGGCAAAGCGGATACTTACAGCAGGTGGATTTTCGCTCCGCGTGCCAACACCATCCACAATCCCATGTGGGGCGAGAACGCGCCCCCTGAAGAGCGCAACAGCCCGGTGCCTCCGTGGTGGCATTTTGGGTGGCATGGCACCCCCTACGGCGACCAGTGTCAGGACGGCGGGGCAATTCTGTACACTTCTTACTTCGACCTGATGGTGCGCCTGCGCTACTTCGGCATCGAGAACGCCTGGAAACGGTTCGGAGAGATACTCTCCCGCTACCGGATGCCCGACCGTCTGTGCGGGGGACCGCCCCTCTTCAGGGGTGAGATCCCGCAACAGGAAAACCCGGGACAGGTGGGGGTAGACCTGCCTTTCCCCGAGAGTGGTCTGGTTCCCTGTTTCCTGCTGTACGGCGTGCTGGGTGTTGAGGCGACTGTGGATGGCTTGCGTATCCAGCCGAAGCTGCCTGCCGCGTTGCCTGCTTTTGGGGTAGACGGACTGCACTATCGAGGCAACCGCCTGCGCGTTACCGCCACCCCACGCGAAGTGGTCATAGAAGGCAACCGGCGGGGCAGAAGGATGCGTAAGAGATTGCCCCCGGGAGGTGGTATCATATAGCGGGGGGATGATGCATCACGACTTCTTCGCTACCTGCACCACAGGACTGGAGTTTATTACCGCACGGGAGCTGACCGCTCTGGGTGCGGAGGTGACGGATACCAGCAAATCGCGCGTCTTCTTCCGCGCCCAATGGGAACTTATCTATCGCCTGCATCTCTACGCCCGCACCGTCAACCGCTTCTTCGCGCTGCTGGCAAGGGCACAGGTGCGCAGCCTGCAGGAGATCGAGCAGGTCGCCTGGCAGGTGCCCTACGAGCAGTGGTTCGAGAACCGCTACGCCTTCGCCATCCGCTCCGAACGCGACGGCACACACGATTTCACCAGTATGGATATCGCCCGCGTAGTGGGGCAGGTGGTGTGCGACCGCTTCGTCGCACACACAGGTGCGCGCCCGCCCGTCAACCTGGACAACCCCGATGTGGAGATATTCTCCACCCTGGTGGATGACCAGTATTTGCTGGGCTTGAACCTGACCGGCTCCAGCCTGCACCGGCGTCCCTGGCGACAGAGCCTGGCGCACCTGACAGCACTGCGCCCGACGCTGGCGGCGGCGGTGGTAATGGCATCCGGCTGGGACGACCGTCCGCTCATGGACCCGATGTGTGGCACGGGCACGTTGTTGATCGAGGGCGCATTATGGCGGCGGGGTATCAGCCCCTCGCGTGGGCGCGAGGAATGGGCGTTCCGAAAGCTCATCCCGCACGATGAATGCCTCTGGCAAGCAGATCTGGAGGCGAGTGCGTCTGTCGGGGGAACGTCGCCCCCCTTGCAGGGCAGCGACTGGAACGCCCGATACATCGAGATTGCCCGGCAGAATGCGCAGGGAGCGGGAGTCACGGATATCCAGTTTGCGGTCGCGAACGCGCTGACCCTGCCTCCGCCCGAGCAGCCGGTAGTGCTGGTGACCAACCCTCCTTACGGCGTTCGCATGGGCAAGCCGTCGGAGCTGGTACACCTGTATCGCAAGCTGTGGCACAAGTGGAGCGCAGAGTATGTCGGTAGTCGCATCGTGGTCATCAGCGGCAACCCTGCCTTCGAGCAGATCGCGCCGATAGAGCCGGTGGCTGCATATGACTTCCTGCAGGCGGAGCTGCCCTGCCGATTGCTGATATGGGATTTGCCGTAGCGGGGCTAGGAGGCCAGAAACCTTTTTGGTACCTAATGCGTCTAATGCGTGCGAATAGAATAAGGGAGGTTGAATGCGAATATGTTGCGAAACTTGCTGGTGTGTCTATCTCTCGTGATGGGGGCAACTATGGCAATGGAAGCGCAGAACGCGGTTACCTCGACCGCGAAGGACACGAAGGGCGTTTCGCTCACCATCTACAACCAGAACTTCGCGGTGGTGCGCGAGAACCGGCAGATAAGCCTCAAAGAGGGCGTGAACTTCGTACGTTACGAGGACGTGGCGGCGCAGATAGACCCCACCTCCATCAGCTTCAAGTCCCTCACCGCACCCAATGCGGTCGCTGTGCGCGAGCAGAACTATCAGTACGACCTGCTCAATCCCACCTCCATCCTCAACAAGTCGGTAGGCAAGACGGTGCGCTTCAAGCAGGTGCATCCCGACGGCAAGGTGGAGATACTGGAGGGCACGCTGCTCAATCCGCCCACTGCCATTGTGGGGCAGACCGACGCAGGCGGCGGAGGGACGGTGTATCAGGGGCTGGTGATACGGCTCAAAGATGGGCGCATCGTGCTGAATCCCACCGGTCAAATCGAGTTGACCGAGCTGCCCGAGGGGCTGGTATCGCGCCCATCGTTGCTGTGGAAGCTGGATGTGGACAAAGCGGGCACGCACCACACGCAGGTCTCCTACATTGCCAACGGCATTACGTGGAAAGCGGATTACGTGGCGGTGGTCAATAAGGACGAAAACATGGTGGATTTGACGGGCTGGGTGACCATCGACAACCGCAGCGGGGCAACCTACTCGGATGCGCAGTTGCAGTTGCTGGCGGGAGATGTGCGTCGCGTGCAGGAGGCGCCCGGAATGGGCGGCGTGCCGATGGACGCAATGGTGATGAAGCGTGCGGCTGCACCGCAGTTCCAGGAAGAGTCCTTCTTCGAATACCACCTCTACACCCTTCAGGGCACCACCACGGTACGGGACAACGAGACCAAGCAGATGACCCTGCTATCGGCATCCGATGTGAAGGTCACGCGCAAGCTGGTGCTGGACGCAGGCAGGCGGTGGTGGATACAGGGCATTCGCGGGCCCGGCATGGGCAGCGACACCGACAATGTCAAACTGAACATCGTGGTGGAGCTGCGTAACACGAAGGAGAACAATATGGGCATGCCGCTGCCCAAAGGCAAGGTGCGCCTGTACAAAGCGGATGACCGCGGCAATCTGCAGTTTCTGGGCGAAGACCTTATCGACCACACGCCCAAAGACGAGCTGGTGCGCCTGTATATCGGGGATGCCTTCGATGTGGTCGGAGAGCGCAAACGCACCGACTTCAAGCAGATTTCCGACCGCGTCATCGAAGAGACCTACGAAATCACCGTGCGCAACCACAAGGAGACGGATGTGGACGTGTGGATTGTGGAGCACTTCTGGGGCGAGTGGCAAATCCTCAACAACAGCCACCCGTACAACAAGCTGGATGCCCACACGGTCGAGTTTCCGGTGAAGGTCGAGCGCAACGGCGCGGTGAAGGTGACCTGCACCGTCCGCACCAGGTGGTAAATCATGGTGGAGGGCGGACCTCCTGGTGAGCCGCATCCCTGTCCAACAGCTCGGCAGGAGCCTCGCCCTCCAGATGGTGTTTATCTACCACAACAATTTGGATGTCGCCAGTGCGATGCCTCTGCGCTCGCCGACCTCGATCTCTCCTGCTCTGCCTTCCGCGAGCGGCGATACCGCGCAGTAAAAGTGATACAGGCAACCGTTGTGCCAGAAGAGGCTGGGTTTATGGGCATAGCGGGAGTCGATACTGCCCTCTTTGCCCACGTCGATGAGCACCTCCGGAGCCTTCTCCCAGTGCAGCAGGTCGCGGCTGAAGGCGACTCCGTCGCGCGCGTGCCCGTCACTGCTCAGCCCGTAGTAGAACATCGCCCAGATGTCTTTATCCACCTGCAGCACGCAGGGGTCGCTGGCGAAGATGTCGTCCCATGCGCCACGTTTGCCCACGCGCAGGATGGGATTGCCCTCGTAGCGCGTCCATCGTTGCAAGTCGGGCGATGTCGCCACGCCAATCTGCTCGTTCCAGCCGCTCTCGCGGTCTTTGGCGTTGTAGAACAGATAGTAGGTTCCCCGATGCTCCAGCAGGCACGATTTATACAGCCCTGCACGCTCCCATTCCGCTCCTTCGTGCGCGTACAGGCAGGGCGGCTCCAGCTGCCACGTTTTCAGGTCCCGGCTGTAACAGATTCCGATGGCGGCGGGACCAGCCTCGTAGCCGGGCTTCGGGTATGCGTGGTATGTGCCCACATACTGCCCTTTCACCCGACGCAACCGACCCGCACCGAACAGGTTGTTGTCGCGCAGAATCCATGTGAGCGCGACGTTGAACTCCGTCACGGAACCGGGCGCGCCGCGGTCGATCCAGATGCCCTGCTTTTGCCAGTGAAGCAGGTCGTCCGAGAACGCCAGTCCCGTCCGGTAGCCGATGCCGTCGAAGCCGATAAAGCTCATGGCAAAACGGTTGCCGTGCCGAAAGACGAACGGCGCGTCCACCCCGTGGCTGTCGAACCGCCCCGCGCGGAACGAAGGCTCCAGCACCAGCCTGGGATACTTGTAAGGCGTGCGCAGTCGCGCGAGTATCGCCTCGTTCACAGGTAGGTCACCCTTCCCCGATACCGCTGCAACAGTTTGGCGTTATGCACATCGCCGCCGTCCATGTTCGCGCTCAGGAAAACGGGAGGATCAATGCCGCGCTCCTTGAGCAGTGCGACCGTCTGCGCCACCAGCGCGTTCAGCATCGCCGCGCCGATGACCGTGGAGGTAGGCGACACCTTCTGCCTCATGCCGGGGATTTCCACCACCGCGTCGCCAATCACGCCGCAGTTGTCCAGCACGATGTCCGCCACCTCGTACAGCCGTTTCGTGCCCGCGCGTGGTGCCACGGACCTCGAATAGGTCAGCGATGTCAGGGCGATCACCGTCGCCCCTTTGTCGCGTCCGTACTGCGCCACCTCCACCGCCACGGCGTTGCGTCCAGATACCGAATGCACAATCAGCACGTCGCCTGCCTCAATCGGTATCTCGCTCATGAAAATTTGCGCGTAGCCCGAATGCCGCTCCAGATGGGAGGTCATGGTGATGGGGCGCACATCGCAGGTCAATCCGGGCGGCAGGATAGGGGAGATGCACGCCAAACCGCCTGCGCGGTAGAACAGCTCCTGCGCCAGAATGCCCGCGTGTGTCGCGCCAAAGACGTAGATGAGATGGTCACTGGCGATAGCGTCCGCCATCACCTGTGCCGCGCGCCGTAGGTTTTCCGTCTGGGTGCGCTCCACCTCGTCCAGCTGTTGCCGAATCGCGTCGAAGTAGGCTTTGATCATCGCTCAATACCCCTTGCGGATGTAGTCGTCTACCGTCTGTTTGTAGATTTCGGGTCCGTCGGGCAGGTTGATGCTCTTGAACACGGTGGGCTGCAAGCCGCGCTTCAGCATCTCTTCCACGATGCCCGCCACCATCGCCCACATCACCATCGCCGCGCCGATGCCCGAAGCGGGGCAGATTTTGCGGTCCAGCCCGTCCACCTCCAGCATAGCGTCGCCGTAGTCCGCGCCGTTGTCCAGCACCAAATCCACCACCTCGAACAGCCGCTTGCCCGACGGATGTACCGACTGCAGCTGCGAGGAGTAGCGCAACGACGTGATGCCGATGGTGGTCAATCCGTGGTCCTTCGCCTGTATTGCCAGCTCCACCGGTATCGTCTGCTTGCCCGACACCGTGCCGATAATCAGCACGTCGCCCGCCTTCGCGTGGCTGCGTTTCAGCGCAGCGGAAACAATCAACGCGTCGGTTTCGAAGCCGCCCTTGCCCGTCTCGCCCTGCGCTTGGCGAAACTGGTTGGGGTTTTCCACCGACAGGCTGAAGTTCAGCGGGGACATCGCCGCCAGCCCGCCCACGCGGTTGACAAGCTCGCGCGAGACCAGATGCCCTGTGTCGTACAGGTGAATCACGCCCTGCCTGGACAAGCAGTCCGCGCACAGCTTCGCCGCGCGGCGGATTGCCTCGCCTTGCGAACGGGCGATGTCCGCAATCAGCTGCTGGTATGCCTCAAATGCTCGGTGAACTAGGTCGTTCATGGTGTTTCCTCCTTGATTTCGATTCCCGCCAGATTCTCCAGCACCTTCACCACTGCCGAATAGTCTTCATCCGCGTAGCCCTGTTGCATGGCGGCGACGAACAGCTCGCGGGTCAGGGCGTTCAGAGGCAGCAACGTGGTGGTCTCGCGCGCCGCCTCTTCTGCCAGGGTCAGGTCTTTCAGCAGGTGGCGCACGAAGAAGTTGGCGCGGAAGTTACGTTCCAGCAGTGCCTTGCCTTTGGTGGAGTACATCGGCGCGCCGAGATTGGATTTGGACAGGATGTCAATCAGCGTCGCCGGAGACACGCCCCCTTTCGCCGCGAACAACAACGACTGCCCCAGCCCCACCATCATGTGAGCAATCAGCATATTGCATGCCAGCTTGGTGGTGGTGGCTTGCTCGGCGGTAGGGAATCGCCAGATTTTGTCCGAAAAGGCACGCCACGCGGGTTCACAGCGCACAACGTCGTCCTCTGCGCCACCTCCAAAAACCAGCAAGGTGCCTTCCAGAATCTGCTTCCTGCCGCCCAACACCGGCGCCTGCACGAACCGCTTGCCTGCCTGGCGATAGGTTCGTGCCATGTGGCGCGTCCATGCCACCGACACTGTGCTCATCTCGCAATGCACGCTGTCTGAAGGCAATGCGTGCAGCACGCCGTGTTCTCCGAAGGCAATCTGCTCCACCGCGGCGGGGTCGGTCACGATGGAGATGACTACCTCGCTTTGCGCAGCGACGGCGGCCGGGGTATCTGCCCATTTCGCCCCCAGCGCCAGCAGCGGCTCCGCCTTCTCGCGAGTACGGTTATAGACGAAGACCTCCTGTCCGGTGGCAAGTAGCCGCTCGGCAATGGCTCCACCCATAATACCCAGTCCAATCACTCCGACTCGCATGGTAACCTCCTCACTGTGCAGGTCTTTGGATTTGCAACGGCGTAACGCCCTTCGCCTCCGGTGCGCTGATGGTTATCAGGCATTCGCTCGCGGGCACGCTCGCGTCCCAGGCGACCGCGAATCGGGCAGTGCCGTTGGCATCGGTCGTTGCGCTGTCCTGCTGGGGCACGGCTCCTTTCGCCTGCAGCTGCAGTCGAACCCC
>JAPWUZ010000234.1 GCA_028275265.1 Armatimonadota bacterium
CGATGTCGACGACTCGGCTTGGGAGAGCATCGGGGTACCCACTCTGTGGTACGAACTGCGTCCCGCGTGGTGTCGGGTGCGTTTCACCGTGCCCGAAGCGTGGCGAGGCAAGAAGCTGCGTCTGTACCTCGCAGCGGTAGACGATAACGATGTCACCTTCCTTAACGGACAGCAAGTTGGGCGCACCAGCGGCTGGGACGTGCCCCGCGATTATCCTCTTCCCGAATCACTGGTGCGCTACGGCGCGGAGAACGTGCTGACGGTGATGGTGGAGAACACCTACGCCGGGGGCGGGCTGTATAAAGCACCTCTGGTGATTTTGGTGGGCGATGAACCGATTGTCACGCAGGAGCAGCAGGCACCGCCTGCTGTAGAACGCCCGAAACCGTCGGCTATCGGCAAACCGTTGCCCTTGCGCCCGATGGTGGTGCGTGACGGGGTGTTGTACTACGCCGACGGCGGCGAGGTGGCGCTGTGGGGAGTCAACTACTATCCCCAGAGCTGGCACCAGTTCGTGAATATGAAACGATTGGGTGTGGATATGAAAGCCACCATCCGGCAGGATATGGACCACCTGCAACTGATGGGCGTGGAGATGATTCGTATCCACGTGTTTGACCGCGAAATCAGCAATAGAGACGGCAAACTGACAGACAACGAGCACCTGAACCTGCTGGACTTTCTGGTGGCGGAGTGCAGTCGGCGGGGCATCTACCTGATGTTCACCCCAATCGCATGGTGGGGCGGGCCTGGCGAGAACCCCGATTCCTTTTCTGCGAATACCAGCAAGCCGGGCATGATGTTCGTACCGGAGGCAAAACGCGCCGCGGCGAACTACCTGCGGCAGTTCCTGCAACATGTCAACCGCTACACGGGACGGGCGTACAGGGATGAACCATGTCTGGTGTTGCTGGAGGTGATGAACGAACCGGCATACTTCGTCTATCAAGACCTGTTCACGCGCAGTTACACCCCACAGGGCGAACGCCCGGAAGTCATCGAGCGCGACCGTGCCACCCTGCGTAAACTATGGCAGGACTGGTGCAGTGCGCGAGGGCTTGCCGAAACGCCTGCCTATTTCCCTCTATTCCGTTATGAGCTGATGCGTCAGTACATCCGCGAGATGTACGCAGCGATACGCTCGACAGGGGCAAAGCAGCCGGTGGCTATTAGCTTCTTCGGCGGCGCGGACAGGGAAATCGTGCAGGCTATCGGCGATTCGGAGTGTGAGGCAATCACCGTCCCCGCCATGTATCCGGGCGGTTGGGAGCGTGTGAACGACGGGGTGAACCTTCTGCCGCAAGCCTCGCCGATGGAATTGCCCGTGGAGTTCGTCCGCAAGGCGCGATTAGAGTACGAGTTCGACACCCCTGCGACCAACGTCAGCTGCTATCTGTATCCTGCGCTGGCAGCGTACTTCCGCCATGCCGAAGTGCAGGTAGCCTGCCAGTTCCAGTACGATAGCATCAGCACTGCCCGCTGGAACACTGACTGGCAAGCGCACTGGCTGAACTGGCTGTATACTCCATCCAAGACGGTCAGCTTCATGCTGGCAGGCGAAACCTTCCGCCGCCTGCGGCGGGGCGTGCAGTATGCACAACCCACCACCGAACTGGTCTTGCCCGACCTGATGGCGACCTCTTTCACACGCAACCAGAGTATGCTGATTTCCGAAGAGACGGTGATGTATGCACGAGGCATCGAGGAGTGGCAGCCTCTCCGACTACCGAAGTCACCCAAACGTATCGTTGGCACAGGCAGTTCGCCGTACGTGCAGTATACCGGCAGTGGGCTATATGTGCTGCAGCAGGAGGATGGAAACACGTTCTCCTTGCACTTGAATCCGGATTCAATTCTGGTCGGCAATAGTTTACTGGGTAGTTTCGCGGCTCCGGTGGCGGAGTTAAAGGAGCAACCTCACCTGTTCCAGCTAAAACTGGAAGGCTGGCAGGGAGCTCGATGCTTCCGGAAAGGCAGTAACGTCCCCCTGCCAAAGGTGACGGGTGGCTGGTTGCTGACGCCGGGGGAGTATGTGATAAGGCGTAGCCCTTAGAAGACAATCACTTTATCCGCTTCCGCTGTCCAGTGAGCCAGCTCGACCATCGAACCCAGGTTTACCCCCTCGATCAGTTTCGATGCCCATAGCCCACGCTGGTCGACGCAGGTCACGCACGCCAGCACCTCCGCGCCGTTGGCGATGAGGTTTGCCAGCATCTGCCCGATGTTATAGCTGCCTTCCGGGCGGTGGTGTTCTCGCAGTGCGCCGTACACGCCATCTGAAAGCAGAAAGATACGTATGTGCGTGTGAGGAACCTCCTGTTGCAGCGCGGTGGCTAACCGCAGGGCGTTCCACGCCCGCTCCGAGCCGTATGGCGGTTCGTTGAGGATAAACAAAACGTTCATCGTTGCTCCTCTGCGCGTTGACTTCCGCGTTGATTGTAGCACAAAGGGTGGGAAAGAATGTAGCCGCAGGCTTTAGCCTGCGTTGCGGGGGGCGAACCTCCGGGTGAGCCTCGCCCCCACCTTATGGGGAAGGCCGAGCCGTTACTCCTCGATAAACCGGTGATACCTTCCCAGCCAGTAGGCGAGCAGGAATGCACCGCCGTACTCTTCGGAATGTCCACTACCTCCCCAGTCCATGCGGTACGGGTTAGAGTTCCATTTCAGTCCCTGCCGCTCGTCGGGAGGGAGTGGGGTCGTGGAAATCCACTCGCCGAACCGGCTTCGTGATTGCGAAATCACCAGGTCGGTGCGGTGGCTGTTGCGCACTTCCCACTCGCGCAAATCCCACGGCCATCGCTGGAGAGTTTGTACCGCCTCTTCCACATCACACGGCTTGCCGGTCGCCAGTCCATAGATGAAGTTATATAGCGGACTGCGCTCGGGGCGGATGGTGCGCCATGACCGCTCGATGCTCAGCTGTATCAACGCGCGGCGGGAAGATTCCTTCTCCAGCATCACGATGGGGTAATAGGCAAGGAACCAGAGTTCGTCGTCAGAGTGGTTGATGGCTTCCGGCGGGTCAACCACACGTCCCTCGGCAGCGTTCAGCAGGTAGTGGTGTTTGCTAATCAGTTCCTCGTATTTGTCCTTGAAACGCTGGTCACCGCAGATGTGGTAGGCAACCTTCAGGTGCGAGAGTATCTCCATAGAGTTCAGCGCACGCTCCTGCCACCACCAGGGGTTGTCGTTAAGGTACTCCGGTGCCCACACGCCCCAGGTGGTGCGCTTGCCGTCGGGGCGAATCAGCAAGAGGTTGTCGTTCAGGATGCGGTTGGTGACCGCCCGGCAGACCTCGGCAATCTCTTTGCGCTCCTGTTCGTCTGCCACCAGCTCGTAGTAGATGTACCACGCGAAGTAGTGTCCGTCTATTTCGTCGGAGCTGGTGTCGGTCTTCCACAGCCAGCCTTTCTCGGGGGAAGGCTTCCATCTTTCGGGGCTGAAGTCCGACAGGTTGACGTTGTCCTCATCTTCGCGGGCGATAGCACGCGCGACGAAACCAGGCGAACCGGTCTTGTACACCAGTTCCAGCATCGCACGCATACTTTGACGCGCCAGTTCACGGGCTTGAGGTTCCTTCGTGGTGGCATAGCGGAACGCCTCCGCCGCTACCGTGATGGATGTCCACAGCCCATCGTTATCGGTGGCGTTATAGCGGAACTTGCTGGGGTCTTCGGGGTCGAGCAGCTGGCAGTCGGCAGTGAAGCCATAGCGATTGTGACGGGCGGCGTTGATTTGCTCATAGTGCCTTGCCTTATCGTTGAGTCGCATTTTGCGGGCTTCGATGTGCGCCACACCTTTGTCGGTAGCGAACCATGCGCCGCCGGCACCGTCCAGCGCGATGGCATACACGCGGTTACCCGGCAGCCAGCGGCGTCCCCAGAAGTAACGCCATTTGCCCTCTTGAAGCACGGCGGCTCCTTCGCTGAATCCGACCCAGACCCAGCCTGTCTGATGGTCGCAGGCGACAGCGGTCACATTGAAGTAGGGTAAGCCGCCGGGCTCCGGCTTGATGGGCAACAAATAGTCGTCGAGATTGGTGACGATAAGTTCGCGCGAGGTGCCTATCCACCAGTGTCCCGCCGCATCCCGCGAAGCGCATTGTGGCACGCCGTCGAAGTTGGGCATCTGTTGGTGCGGGTAGAAGCGTTTGGGATACTCCAGCTTCGGCGGTGGCTCAGGCATTAGTTGCTGGGCGGTCAAGGGGGGATTGGTTGCTTTTTGCCAGCGTTCCCCTTCCAGCATGTAGATTTCACCTGCCAGGCAGTACACCTTTCCCCCGTGTACCCTGATGGCAGTCACCGGCTGTTCGGGAAGCCCGTGTCGGGCTGTGTACTGATGCGAGATGAGCTGGAAG
>JAPWUZ010000022.1 GCA_028275265.1 Armatimonadota bacterium
GCCGAAGGAGGTCAAGCGTGGTGAGGATTGTTTTTCGGTGTATGAATGCTGCGCTTTTGTTACTGATTATCTTGTCACAGGCAGGAGCGAAGCCGATGAACCTTTACGTTTCCCCACTTGGCAACGATTCATGGTCAGGCAGGCTGGCGTCACCCAATCGCACGCGCACCGATGGTCCCTTTGCCACGCTGGAGCGCGCCCGCGACGCCATCCGCACCCTTAAGAGGCAGGGCAAGCTGCCGGAAGGCGGTGTCACAGTGTGGCTGCGCGGAGGGATGTATGCGCAGTTAACGCCTTTGGAGCTGACCGCGGAGGACGGTGGCACGCCCCAATCGCCCATTACCTACAGCGCGTACCGCAATGAGCAGGTACGTCTGGTGGGGGGCAAGCGCGTCACGGGCTGGAAGCCGGTGACTGATGCTACTGTGTTGCGAAAACTTCCCCCCAAAGCGCGAGGCAAGGTGTTGGTTGCCGATTTGCGTGGGCAGGGCATCACCGATTACGGACAGATGCGCCGGCGCGGCTTCGGGTTGAGCACGGGAATCCCCGCCGGGCTGGAGCTGTTCTATAACGGTAAGCCGATGCCACTGGCGCGGTATCCCAACGAGGGCTGGTTGAAGATTGCGGCTACCCCAGCCGGGCAGCAGGGCGGACGCTTCACCTGCGACGACCCACGCCTGCGCCGCTGGATGGGGGCGGAGGACGTCTGGGTGCATGGCTACTGGACGTGGGACTGGGCGGACAGCTATGAGCGGATAGTGTCCATCGATGCCGAGAAGGGCGAGATTGTCACTGCCGAGCCGCACGGCGTGTATGGCTATACCCCGGGCAAGCGATTCCGCGTGCTGAACCTGCTGGAGGAGCTGGACACGCCCGGCGAGTGGTACCTTGACCGCGAGACCGGTTTGCTTTACTTCTATCCGCCAGATGATGGCACCGGCGAGGCGATGGTCTCGCTGACCGAGAAACCCCTGTTTACTCTGAACGGGGTTTCACACCTGCGCATAGAACGGATGACCTTCGAGGTCTGCCGCGCCACAGGCATCGAGATGCGCGGAGGGCAGCAGAACACCATCGCCGGATGCACGTTTCGCAACATCGGCACAGTGGGCGTGGTCATTGAGGGCGGCACCGAGCACAAAGTGGTCTCCTGCGACTTCATGGATTTGGGTGATGGCGGCATACAGGTATCGGGCGGCGACCGCAACACCCTGACCCCCTGCAAACACGAGGTGCTGAACTGCCTGTTCACCCGCTACAGCCGCTGGTGCCGCACCTACCGCCCGGCGGTGCTGGTGAACGGGGTGGGCGTCCGCGTGGCGCACTGCCTGATGTACGACGCCCCCCACAACGCCATCCTGTTCGGTGGCAACGATCATCTGTTCGAGTACAATGAAGTTCACCACGTCTGCACGGAAACGGGCGACGCGGGAGCGTTCTACATCGGGCGCGATTTCACCCAGAGGGGCACCGTCATCCGCTATAACTACTTCCACGACCTTGGCAAATCGTTACAGGCGGAGACCTTCGTGGACGTCATGGCGGTGTATCTGGATGACTGCGCGTCGGGCATTACCATCTTCGGCAACGTGTTTTATAAGGCGGGACGTGCGGCGATGATTGGCGGCGGGCGCGACAACACGGTGGAGAACAACATCTTCGTGGAGTGCGAGCCGTCGGTACACGTGGACGCGCGAGGATTGGGATGGGCAAGCTTCTGGTTTGACGGTCGCGACAGCACGCTGATGGACCGGTTAAAGGCGGTGCCATACCAGCAGCCGCCGTGGAGCGAACGCTACCCCGAGCTGGTGAACATCTTGAACGACGAACCCGCCGTGCCGAAGGGGAACAAGATTATCCGCAATATCAGCGTGGGCGGGCGATGGATCGACCTCTACGACAACCTGACCGATAAAATCATCACCATCCGCGACAACATCATCGACGGCGACGCGGGCGTAGAGGTCACGGCAAAGGGCATCCGCCTGCGCAAAGACTCGCCGGCGTTCAAACTGGGCTTCCAGCCGATACCGGTGGAGAAGATAGGGCTGTATCGGGATGCCTACCGAAAGAGGCTACCGTCTCATTAGATGCGTCTGCAGTGCAAAGGTGAACTGCGAACGGGGAGGGCAATGGGCTTGCCCTCCCTTCAAGATTTTTGCTAACAACGGGTGGCGACGTGTTCGAACAGCTTCATATCGCACCACGCGCAATGCCTGTTCCTGCGACCAGCCTTTGCAGTATAATAGATGCGATTGACCGGGACACTCGCGCTGCAGAAAACGGTCAGGTATCAGACCAAACCGTAAACGACGGGGTTCTTGGAGGCAGGTGATGCGACATGGCGATACCGCAACCACTGAAAACCGAGATAGTCTATCCCGAATCGGACGGTCAGCCGATGGCGGAAAACACTAAACAGCTGGAGGTTATCGTCTACCTGTATGACAACCTGTGCGCCCTGTTCGCAGACCGCGAGGACGTGTTCGTGGCGGCGGATTTACTGTGGTATCCCGTAGAGGGACATCCTGAAATCCGCACTGCGCCCGACGTGTTTGTGGCGTTCGGTCGTCCGAAGGGACACAGGGGCAGCTACCGCCAGTGGGAGGAGGGAGGCATTCCGCCGCAGGTGGTGTTCGAGATACTGTCTCCGGGCAACCGCTACCAGCCGCTAATGGAAAAGTTCCGCTTCTACGAGCGATACGGGGTGGAAGAGTATTACCAGTACGACCCCGATTACGGAATCCTGGAGGGCTGGCTGCGACGCAACGGCACCTTAGAGCCGATTGAGCAGATGCAGGGCTGGGTCAGCCCGCGACTGGGCACGCGATTCAGCTTAGAAGGAAGCGAGCTGGTGCTGTATCGCCCCGACGGCGAGCGGTTTATCCCCTATGTGGAGCTGCGCCGCCGCATGGAGCAGGCGGAACAGCGCGCCAGACACGCCGAACAGCGTGCTCAACAGCTGGCTCAACGGCTGCGGGAGCTCGGGATCGACCCTGACGCAGACGGTTAGGACGCTCAGTTGCCCTGGGCGCGCTCCCACTCCTCCTGCTGGCGGATCGCTTCGTCCAGCGTATCCAGCGCGGGCGATGGCTCCAAACGCGCCTTGCGGTAGTCGGGATCGTTCGGGTCTTTCACCTTCTCTGGGTCGAAGATGCGCGGGTCTACCGGCAGGGCGCGATACGGCGTAAAATCGGGCTTGGTGGTGAACATGTCTGCGAGGTCGCTTGCTGCTGCGTCGTACAGGTTCAGGTACGGGATGCCCAGAATCAGGTACATGGTCTTCATGATGCTGGCGATGCTGCTTTGCCGGTGTGAGATGTAGCCGCGCTTCGCCCACGGGCTGATGACCAGCAACACGCTGCGGTGTGCATCCACGTGGTCAATCCCGCTCTGTGCATCATCCTCCGTCACGAAGATAGCCATCTCCTTCCACCACGGGCTGTGCGACAACGCCTCGACCACCCGTCCCAGCGCAAGGTCATTGTCCGCCATGTAAGACTCCAAATAGGGGTATCCCTTGTTTGGACGAACGCCTGCGCCGTGGTCGTTGGGCAGGTAGATGTAGAGGAAGCGAGGCAACGTCTCCTTACCCGACACATACTTTTCGCGGAACTCTTTCAGGAACTGGTCAACACGGTACTGGTCGGGGATGTTCATGTTGAACTCAGGGTACTCCCGACAGGTGTTCTGGTAAAGTGCCATCGGCATGGGGATATTCACCGGCAGGCGTGCGCCGGTGGGTTTGGTATCCTCGTCCTCCGAGATACCGGCAAACTCGAAACCCTCCCCGTAGTTACGGAAGGGGACGCCGTTGCGGTACAGGTGCTCCCACATCGAGCCGTGCTCCAGGTAGTCTTCGGGCGCAAGGGCAGAGTTGGACTCGAAGAAGGCGAGGCGTCCGGGCGCTTTGCTTACGCGAAAATCCGCGCCGCCTCCGTAACCCGCCGAGGTGATGGTCTCCACCCAGTGGTTGGGATACACCCCCACCAGCCAGCGATGCCCGTCCGCCGAGTGGTCGCTGTCCACGTAGAAGTTATCGCTGATGGCGAAGCGTTGCGCCAGCGCGCGGTGGTTGGGCATCACGTTCACGCCCTCGTGTTCGCCCACCTTGCGGTTCATCCCGAACCGCGCCAGCGTGGGGTCGCCGTTGACGCCGGGCAGGTCACCGAACACCTCATCGAAGGTGCGGTTTTCCTTCGCGATAAACACCACGTAGCGGATTTTATCGGAAGGGATGCCCGCGACGACAGGCACTGGATGCCCTTCTGGTCGGGTCACCTTCACAGGCACGAAGCCGTTGTTTTCGAGCACGCGGCGGGTCAGGTCACGCAGTTCTCGGTCGGTGGGCACGTCCATCAGCGATACCGTGCCCTTCATCAGCCTGCCGATGCTGCGCCCTTCGGGACCGGGCACAAAGTTCGCGCCTCCATTGGGTCCCGCCCCGAAGCCTTTGGCGTTCGCCACATACAGTTTCTTACCATCGGGAGAGACGCACACCCGTGAAGGATACCAGCATACCGGAATATGCCCCAGCACCTTGCCCGTGCGGGCGTCCAGCACACCCACCGCGTTGATGCCCGACTCCGCCACGTACAACCTTCTGCCATCGGGTGAGAGAGCCAGCCCAAACGGCGCAACCCCGCGCAGATGGCGAAGGAATGTCGCCGGCGTTAGCAAGGTGCGCCACCTGCGGCGGTGCGTGCGGATGTCGTATGCCTCCACCAAGTCGTTGGTCGCGTTACTCACGTAGACGGTATCGCTAGATACCGCCAGCGCGGCGGGCGCGCTGCCGCCGATGGACTCTCCGACTGGCAAGCCGGTCTTTATCTTCACCACCACCTGCGGGCGCGTGGGGTCGGAAAGGTCTATTCCCCATACGGAGCAGGCTTCGGGCACGTTGGGGTCACCCAGCCCCGGAACGCGCCTGCCATCCACCACAGTGCCTTCCCGCGCCTCCCGCGACGGATAGCCAAAGGGTGGGAACGGGATGCCGCGCGGGTCGTCGCCGGGGCGCGTCTCGATGAGCGAGTACTGGAACGTGCCCATGTTCGCCACGTAGGCCCGCGAGCCGTCCGCCGTGAGCGCAAGGGCAAAGGGATTGCGCCCTACCCCCACCGAGCCAACGGGTCGCAAGGAACGGGTGTTCACCACCACCAGCCGGTAGTTCGCCAAATCCAGCACATACAACCATCTTCCGTCGGGAGAGAGCGCGATGTCGGTGGTGAAAGCGTCGGGATACTCTTCGGTGCTCAGGTCAATCCGCTCCATGCGCACTCCGTTGCTCAGCCGAAAGACGATGACACTGCCGTCATTGCCGCCAGAAGCGTACAGACGGTCACGCGCCGGGTCCACCGCCGCACCGATGAACGTGGCGGGCAGCACCTCCTTTTCCGTGTTCACCGAGGGCGGTATCTGCGACACCTGCGGGTTGTCGCTATCGGGACGATGGATGACGGTCAGAGAAAAGGGAGCCACCCCACCGTTGACCGTCACCAGCACGCTACCGTCCGCGCTGAGCGTCATGCCGTAAGGGTGTGGCGCGACGCGAATCTGCCTGCCGCGCGGGGTTAGCAAGCGTCCGTTGGGCAGGATGGTTGTGCCTGCGGGGGCGATGCGCGCCGTCCGCTCGCCAGCAGGAGCCTGCAGCATGAAGCGGTCTATCCGCGTGGGAGCGGCAACAGCTACAGCCAACGCTCCCAGTGTGAGCAGCAGAGAGAGCACCAGACGCATCTCGATTTCACCTCGTGTAACGGTTTCGGGGAAGAAAATTCGCGCCAGCGCAGGGGCATACCTGCCCCCTATTGTTAAGTTTGTGTTGAGATAGGACGCACGAACCGCTCAGAACCGCTTCCACCGCCACTTGAGCAGCGTCCAGATGGCTTCCACACCGTCCCACCAGCGGATTTTCTTGCCCTGTAGCGTGGTGCGCGCCTCGTAGGAGATGGGCACCTCCATGATTTTGACCCCTCGGCGAAGCACCTTCGCGGTTACCTCAGGACAGAACTCGAACCGCTGGCAGGTGAGCGGCACGCTTTTGAGCAGGTCGGCACGGAAGGCTTTGTAGCAGGTGGCTTCGTCGGTCAGGGGATGCCAGTACAGCCAACGCACCATCGCCGCCAGCAGACGGTTGATGAGCCAGTTGGGTAGGCGCATCCCCTTGGGACGTCTGGCGGTCAAAAAGCGCGAGCCGTACACCACCTGCGCCTTGCCTTCGGCAATCGGGGCGATGACGCGCGGAATGTCCATGGGGTCGTACTCTAAATCGGCGTCCTGAATGATGATAATGTCGCCCGTGGCGTGCGCGATGGCAGTGCGTATCGCCATGCCCTTGCCCAGATTGCGCGGATGACGAAGCACCACCACATCGGGCTGTTGTGCCAGCAGTTGGGGCGTTTCGTCGGTAGAGCCGTCGTCCACCACGATAATCTCCTTCTGCAAAGGCACCGAGCGCACCCGTTCTATCGCCTGCACGATGGTGTCCGCCTCGTTGTATGCCGGGATCACAATGCTGACAACCGGTTCTTCAGACACGAAGAGACTTCACCCTCTCTGTTTGCTACCCATAGTGTGCCTCAGACGGCAGGGTGCTGTCAAGCGTCTTGACAGCCGATGCGCCGCACTTTACAATATGGCTACCTGAGCCTTTTCCATCGGCTCGGTGGGAGCTTCGCCCTCCAGCTGGTGTCGGATGCGTTGCGTGGGGGGCGAACCCTGGGTGAGACGAAAACGGAAGCGAGGTGAACACAATGTGGCGGTTTGCGTGGACACTCTTCGCGCTGGTGTTCATCGCGTCGGCACTGGCGCAGGAGCAGGTTACTGTTCAGCAGTTACTGAGCGATGGCAAGAAGTACGACGGCAAACAGGTGGTGCTGGTGGGCGTGGTGCACAACCTGAAAGAGAAGGTCAGCAAAAAGGGCAACGCCTACTACACCTTCAAAATCGGTGAGGGCAAGCAGACTGTTAGCGTGTTCAGCTACGGCAAGGCAACGGTCAAAGAGGGTGACAAGGTGCGCGTGACGGGCAAGTTTGCTGTCGAGAAGCGCGTGGCGCACGCCACCTACCGCAATGAGATCGACGCTACGAAGGGCAAGGTGGAGGTGCTTGCGCCCGCGCCCAAGCAGGGCGAGTCCAATCCGCCAGCTGCTAAGAAGTGATATGGAAGACGCACGAACGGACAAGGTACGGGCTGAGGGGTGACAGCCTATTCTGGCAGCAGGTAGACCTCTGCCCTCTCCGACCAGCTTTCAAAGCGATCCACCGACAGGCGTATTAACGATCGGTCTTGCCGTACGTCAGTTAGCCTCAAGGTGAAATCGCGACCGGCTGTGAGCGTTCGGCGCAGGGACGGTATGTCGGTCACCGAGACCATCAGGCGATGCGCCTCTGGATTGCGCAGGGCAAAAGCAACTCTTATCTTGCCGACGCCGTCTTTGACTATCCCCACCTGCTGCACCACCTGAATCGGGCGCGGGATGGAGTAGGTGACTGGAACGGTTACCTCGCCATCGCGCCAGCGAACCTGCAGCCTGTAATAGTAGTCGCCGGGAGTTTTGGGGGAAGGGACTTCAATCGTCGCCTCGCCCCGTGCAGGCACCGCAACGCGCCGACCGGCGACCTCCACATCTTCCTCCCGTTCGCTCAGGTTCAGCACGGTCAACTGCATCGGGGGGTCATCGACGTATGCGGGAGGCGTGACGCTCTTGACCAGAATGTTGCCCTGTTGCCGCATCACCACGCCGAACCGTTGCGTGTTGTGGAACCAGCCGAAGGTCGGCGACCATGCCCAGTGGCTCACCTCCTCCTCACCGCGCTGGTGGTGGTTGCGTCCCAGATTGAGACGCAGCAGCGGTTTGCCGGTGGCGTTCAGGTCGATATCAAACGGCAGTGACTTCCAGGGGATGGCGATTTCCGCCTTCCAGCCCTGGTTGTCTGTATGGGTTGCCACAGTAATCTCCGTGTTCCAGTCCACATCGAAGCACAGCTCGTCGTATACGGTGCCGCGTGCGTTGATGATGAAGTGCGCGTAGCGTTCGGGATTATCAGGCGAAGCGAGAAACACCTCCACGCTTTCGTCCAGCCAGATGCCAAAGGCATCCCGTTGCCGCTGGTCTGCCACCAGACGGTCGGGGTACGGCGTTCGACACACTATGCCGATATACAGCGCGTTTTCGTCGTACGCCAGCAGTCCCCGCGTCTCAATGGATGGTGGCACAGGCACACTGGTGTTACTCTCCCAAAACGGTCTGGCGACGGCTGCCATGCGCCACTGCGGTTCGTCCAGTTTGCCGTCTACCACGGGCGGCTGGCTCCAGCGCGGGAGGGTCAGCACGGGCAGCTGCGCTTCCGTAACCGGATGCGACACCGGCGGCACAACCTCTACCCGCAGGGTAATCGTCTCAGGGCGTTTCGGGGATGCTGTACGCTCGCCGTGCAGCTGCCGAACGAGTTTCTCGATTTGTGCGCCTACGATAGTACGCAGCTCCTGCAGGTTGGCGTTGCTGAATCCCGCTCTGCCGACCTCACTGAGCCACGGCACGCCCTCTTCCAGCATCTGCAGAGTGCGCTCGCAGTCGGCGGCCGCGCGCAGCACCTCTTGCGCCCAGCGGCTCTGCTTGCCCGAAGCCACTTCGCGCGCGTACGTGATAGTGTTTCGCAGCGTACTGAGGTAGCGATAGTCGTTGATGCCCTCGCGAATGGCTTCCCACTGGATGGTGGGAATGATGCCCACGATACTGTCGTAATCGTTCGGACGGGCAAAACGGGGGTAGACGGTGCACTGGTCTTTGGGCTCCACGCTATTGACCACTGCGCCGTCGAAGTCGTTGAAGGGGTCTTCGTGCGGGCGCACGAAGGTCCACGAGACCTGTCCATCCGCCCTGGTCTTCCAGAACAGCCATCCCGCCAGAAAGCGGTTGGCGAACAGGCGTCCCTCCTGCCCCAAATAGCAACCGCTGCCGTACCAGTAGAACTGTTGCTGGTGCGCACGGCACTGTTCATATGCCCAGTCCGCTCCCTGCTTCGAAGCCACCAGCCCGACCGAGAAGCAGGGATGGGTCATCCACTGAGCAGCCACATCGTAAGTCCCGCGCTGGTAGAACGTCACATAGGTGCGTGCGCCGCCTTCGCGCCACGCGCGGTATTGCTCCAGAGCACGCACGTTCTCGGGACCAGGCTCATCCCACCCGTAGAACAGCCAGTCGATGCCGTGTGGGCGAAGTGTCTGTACCACCGTGCGGGCAATCAGGCGCATCGCCTCGCGCAGTTTTTCGTCCCAATCGCGGTTCAGGTCTGCCTGAATGCTCAATCGGGCCGGAACCTGGTCCTCAATGAACGTGCCGATGGTATGGGGTCCCCGCAACCCTGTCCGTTGCAGCAGAGTATGCCAGCGCAACAGCGGCTGCGGGTCATACTGCACCTTGTCGTCCGCCAGCGCCGACAGGTCGAGGTTGCCAAAAGGCAGCTCGGTGAGCCCGTCGATGCCGCAGTCGCTCAACTGTTTGAGCAAAGGGAGTAGCCTGTCATCAGGCAGCTTGCCCAGCAGCCAGCTGTCGCTATACAGCAGCCAGCGTTTGTCGGCAGGTTTGTGCAAACGGAACGGGTAGACGTGAATCTGCAGAGGTATCCTGAACGACGCCTTCCCTTTCGCCTGAACGACGATGGCGTAACGATAATCATCTGATTCACTTGATGAGCTGGCGGGCGCGTGAATGTTTATCCAGAACAGGCGGCTTTCGCCTGCGGGTACGCTCAGTGTATGCCACTCCAGCACGCCACCCGCCGCGGGGAACTGCGCCTGCCCATCGCGCATCTCCAGCAGCAGCTCGGGCGTGATGTAAAAGGTGCGCCCGCGCCAGTCGGTGCGCTGTGCCCAGTAGTGCGCGTAGTAGGTCTTCACGGTAGGGGCGTTCGCCGACGGTTGTTGCGGCTCGACGCGAATGCGCACCTCTTCCAGCGTCTGCAGCGCGTGGATGGCGAACCACAGGCACGAGGTTTCTCCCATCGCGACCCTCGCCCGCAATTCGGTGAGCCGCTCCGACGGCTTCGGCTTGCTCCATGGTCTGATGTCAAACGGCTCGCCGCGTGTGAAGGGGATGAACCCCGCCGCCCTCTCCGCTGCCGATGGCGCAGGCGGTTGCCAGTCCTCTGGCTGTCGCGGAGCCTCCTGGAAGGGCAAGCCCGGGTCCACGCGCTCGTATACGGTGTCGTAGATGGTCACCGGGCCGCGAACTTCGTCCTGCGCAAATAGCGCAGCGCACGTCAGCAGAGCGGCAGCAGTGAACATCAGCCATCGCATGGGTGTTGCCCTCACTGATGAAACCTGCTATTGTCCTGCGGAAACCCGTTTCGCCTCTCGCACGAAGGCTTCCTCTTCTACTTTCAGGCGGAGGGGCAAGGGGTCTTCCCAGAATTTCTGGAAGGCAAAGCCCGCAATGACCCACAGCTCGCCCGGTCGGCGCTCGAACAGATAAGGATAGCTCAACTGACCGCCGCGCTGCTTGGCAAGGGTCATGGGTTTCGTCCACGTCCTGCCGTCGTCCTCCGAAAAGGCGATGGAGAGCTCCTCCCGATGCCACGACGAAGGGAATTCGGTATGTTGTCTCCAGTCGCTTTTCTGCCACTCACTCCCTTCGGGATGCAGGCGGTTCCAGACCAGCACGAGGCGTCCGCTCTGCAGGCGCAGCAGGTAGCCGGGCGAATTGCTGGCGTCGATACCGCTGGGCTGGATGATGCGCCAGTACCTGCCGCCGTCAGTGGAAACCGCCTGCCAGAACTGGTCGAGGCTGGTGCGCATGAGCATCAGCAGGCGTCCGTCGCTCAGCTCCGCCAGCGTGGGTTCAAACGCACCATCGTGATGTCCGTGCCCACCCAAGTCAATCCAGTTGCTGCGCTGCCACGTCTTGCCCTCATCATCCGAGTAGACCGAACAGGTAATCAGCCGCCCCGGATTGCTGGTGAGATGTTGCAGCGGCGCAACAATCCTGCCCGAACGGGTCTGGATTAGCGCGAAAAAGTTGGCGTTGTAGCCGTCTAACACACGTTGATTGTCAATCCACGTTTTGCCGCCGTCCACACTGCGAATCGCCCACACCTCCAGCCGACAGTCTTCTTTCGGCTCCTTGCGTTGCTCGTCCCACTCGAAATGCCTGCCGACGAAGTTCAGGTACACCATCACCAGAGTACCGTTGCGGGTGCGAAGCAGGTAATGCGAGGCGGGTTCCTCGTCGCTGACGCCTTCGCACACGGGAGTGGGGTCCGACCACGTTTTGCCGTCATCTTTGCTGACGCGAAAGCCCTTGCTGTCTACAGTCGCCAGACTGCCATCCTGCAGAACCACAAAGGGTCCATCGCAGGAGATGTCGAGCGGTTGACACAACGGATGCACCCAGCGAGCGTCGGAAAGGGAAACGCCCGCTACCATCGGAAGGAGAAACCACATGGTTGTCACCTCATCTTATGATTCCCCATGCTTTCAGCACTTCTATTTCGGGCGGGGGGTTCCACAGCCACTCTATCCGCAGCCACAAGCCTGATAGCACCTCGCTGCGATACTCGCCTGCCTCCCCTTTCGCCAGCAGCACGTATCTGCCTGCCTCACTCAGCACGTAAAACTCCGCCTGTCGCTTCTGGGGGTCTATCAGCCAGTATTCCCGCACCCCGCCCCGCTCATACTCCGAGAACTTCTGCACGCGGTCGCGCTCTTCGCTCTCTGGACTGACAATCTCCACCACAAGGTCGGCGGGTCCGTCCAGAAAGGTGTCTTTCAGGCGGTGCTGGTTCTCGCGGCTCACGAACAAGATGTCAGGAGAACGACCCGGCAAATCCACGCCCGTCTTCATCTGAAAAGGCTCCGAGTGCACCGTGCCCAACGCCTGCGCGGACACGAAAACGCGAAGAATCGCCAGCAGGAAACCATGCACGGCATCATGCGCTAACGAAATCGGACTCATGACGATAATCTCTCCATCCACCCATTCTGCCCAAGTATCTTCGTCCAACCACTCCAAGAACTGCTCGTAGCTGATTTTGCCTTTGGGCAGGGGTCGTGTCGGCGGCGTCAGCACCTGTTGCGACATCGGTCATCACCTCGCTCAGACAATCCCCCACGCTTTCAGCACTTCTATTTCGGGTGGCGGGTTCCACAGCCACTCTATCCGCAGCCACAAGCCTGATAGCACCTCACTGCGATACTCGCCTGCCTCCCCTTTCGCCATCAGCACGTATCTGCCCGCCTCACCCAGCACGTAAAACTCCGCCTGCCGCTTCTGGGGGTCTACCAGCCAGTATTCGCGCACCCCGCCCCGCTCATACTCCGAGAACTTCTGCACGCGGTCGCGCTCTTCGCTCTCTGGGCTCACAATCTCCACTACAAGGTCGGCGGGTCCGTCCAGATAGGTGTCTTTCAGGCGATGCTGGTTCTCACGACGGACAAACAGGATGTCGGGGGAGCGACCGGGCAAATCCGCGCCCGTCTTCATCTGAAAAGGCTCGTAGTGTAGTACCCCAAGACGATAATGGTTGGTGTAAAGCTGCAAAACGGCGATGAGAAACGCTCCCACTCTTTGATGTGGAATGGAAATTGGGCTCATGAGTATAACCTCTCCATCCACCCATTCTGCCCAAGTATCTTCGTCCAACCACTCCAAGAACTGCTCGTAGCTGATTTTGCCTTTGGGCAGGGGTCGTGTCGGCGGCGTCAGCACCTGTTGCGACATCGGACATCACCTCGCGATTATTATAGCATACCCAAGTGCTTAGATGGTTATCTCTCGTCGTGGCTGCAGGTACTCCTCGCGTGTGCCGCACTGCTCCAGGAACCGCAGGAACTTTGCGTGCAGGCGTCGGGCGACATGGGGATGCTCTCGCGCGACGTTGCGCGTTTGTGCGGGGTCGGTCGCGGTGTGATAGAGCTCCACCTCGTCGCCAGCGACGCTGTAGAGCAGCGTCCACTCTCGCTCGTGTATGGTGGAAGGACGCGGTGAGAGCACCACACGCTCGGTGCCATCTACGGCGCGGCTCATGGTCTCACCCGGTTGATGCACAATCGCCCACGAGGTGACGAAGAAGTCGCGCCAGGCGATCGGCTCACCCTGCATCAGCGGAAGCAGTGAACGCCCCTGTACCTCCGGCGGTATCTCCACCCCCGCGAGTTCCAGTATGGTGGGCATCAGGTCGATAAAGCCAGTGAACGCCTCATGACGAGCGGGTTTTGCGTGGGGCACATAGATGAGCAGGGGGATTCGCGCCACCTCATCGTAAATGGGCGAGCGGTGGAAGATGTGCTTGCCATCGCGCTCCTCGAACAGCGCCTTGCCGATAATGCCGTGCTCGCCAAAGTAAAACCCATGGTCGGCGGTAAAGATAACCACCGTGTCCTCCAGCAGGTTCAGGCTCTCCAGCCGTGTCATCAGCCTTCCGAACCAGTAATCCACCATCGTCACCTCGCCGCGGTAGAGCGCGCGGCTGTGATTCAGTTCGGCTTCGGTCATGAACTCGCGCCAGTACCAGTACTGCGGGTAGATGACCTCTTCGCCCTCATAGTTGGGGTCGTACAGGTCGGTGTAGTAGCGCGGTGGGTCCCACGGCTCGTGCGGGTCAAAGGTGTCGATGTACAGGAAGAAAGGCTTCTGGGTGGCATTGCGCTCCAGCCAGCGCATGGCGGCGTTCACCGTGCGGGCAGGGAAGTAGTCCTCCTCGCTGCGACGGTCTGCCACGTTGCGCAGGTACTGGCGCAGGGTACGCTCCCCCAGTCGACACTTGCGGATGTCGAAGGGGTATTCCACCTCCACCGGGTCGGTACGCCAGCGGTCGTTCTCCTGTCCGCGTATCCACTCGAAGGCGTTGAATCCTCTGTCGAAGTGATAGCCGTAGTTCAGCAGGTGGGGCGTGTCGATAATCATCATGGTGGTATAACCCACTCGCGATAGCAGCGCCGCCAGCACCGTTTCTTCGCGTGGCAAAGGCGACCAGTCGCGGTGCGGGAACGTCCACTTGCCGGTGAACAGGTCGGTGCGGGATGGAACTGTTGGGAACGAGCCACAGTAAGCCCGCTCAAATACCTGAGCTGTCTGCGCGAAGCGGTCCAGGTAAGGTGTGTGTACCTCCGTGCCGCCATAAACCGTCAGGTTATCGCGGCGGAAGGTGTCCGAGATGAACACCACAACGTTGAGCGGTTTTGCAGACATCAGGGAACCTCCTCCAGTGCTTGTGCCAGCAGGTCGGCGGGACGAACCCGGCAGCCCGTCTGTTCCGATTCGTTGGCGGCGATGGCTACCGCCTGCGTGCGCACCGCCTCCTCGCCGCTGGTGAGCGGTTGCTTTCCCTCGCGGATGCACTCGATGAAGTGGCGCAACTCGGCAGCAAATGGGTCTACCGGCTCCACCTCCAGTTTCACAAACCCCTCGCTCCATTCTGGCTTTTTGCGCGAGAAGATGTGTAAGCCGTTCCAGTTGTGGATACAGCCCTCGGTACCCTCCAGCCACAGCTTGCGGTAGAAGGCACGATAGGGCGACATCCAGCTGATGCTGAGATTAGCGATTGCCCCGGTCGTGAACTGCATGTTGACCACGCCCGCGATTTCGCCTTCCATGCGGTCGGGGTTGTAGAAGGTCTCGGCAGAGACCCACTCTACCTCGCCGATAAACCAGCGCAGCAGGTCGATGCGATGGCATCCTGCGCTGGCAATCGCGCCGCCGCCCAGCCGTTTGCGTTCACGCGCCCAGTGTCCGGGCGGGATGAACACATTCTGCAGGTGGTCTACCTGCGCCAGGATGGGCGTGCCGAGCCAGCCTTCGTCCAGCAGCTGTTTGGTGCGCCAGTTCTCCGCCTCGAACCGTTCCACAAAGGCGGTCATCAGCACCACGCTGGCATCCCGCGCGGCGCGCACCATCGCCCAGCCGTCCCCTAGCGTGGTGGCAATCGGCTTCTCCACGAAGATGTGCTTGCCTGCCTGCGCAGCCGTGATGGCGACTTCCGCGTGCAGGTCATGCGGCAGGCAGATATCCACCGCGTCGATGTCCTTGCGCTCGACCACCGCCCTCCAGTCGGTGACGGCGACCTCTGCTCCTGCGTCGCGGGCGCGCTCTTCCGCCAGCGACTGTTCTACATCGCAGGTGGCAACGACCCGAATCTCCTCTGCTCCCAGACTCAGCATCGCGCGCACATGGGCGCGGGAAATACCCCCGCAGCCGATGAGACCGATGCGTACAGGCTGGCTCATGGCTCTCCTCCTTGTGGCGGCGTCCACCAGATGGCGAACGTGCTGAAATCGCGGTCGGTGTGGTTGCGCACGGTGTGATACGCATTCGCAGGGATGAAGACCACATCCCCCTCGCGGATGACCTGTTCTTCGTCCTCGATCTGCAGCGTGGCTTCGCCCTGTCGCACGTAGTAGAGTTTGGCAACGGGCACACGCTCCGGTTTCTGTGCCATGCCCGGTTTCAACACGCCGAAGGCGCACCCAAAAGGCGCACCTATCTCTTCAGATGCGAACACGCCCTGCGCCAGGATGGTGCCTTCATGCGCAGGAAAAAGCGCATCAGGATTAAAAGAGCGGATGAACATCACTTATCCTCCCCCGACAGCCTTTACAGCGCGCTTCGTTGCGCTTTCATTCTCGGTCAAAGGGGAGATTCTCCTGCCCACGCTCGGCGAAGAACTGCTGGGCAACCTGCAAAAACCGTTTGCGCCCCTCATCGGGGGTCACCAGCGGCGAAGGGTAGTCCGGGCACAGGCGATGCAGGTTTTCAAGGTCGCCTAGCTGTTCGGCGCTGGCATGCTGAAGCTCGGGCACGTAACGATGGATGTACTCCGCCTGCGGGTCGAACTTCTGCGCCTGCAGCAGCGGGTTAAAAATGCGGTAGTAGGGCTGCGCGTCCGCCCCACAGCCTGCCGCCCACTGCCAGTTGCCCACGTTCATCGCCAGGTCGGCGTCTACCAGATGCAGGTACAGCCACCGCTCGCCCCAACGCCAGTCGATAAGCAGGTGCTTGGTCAAATAGTTCGCCACCACCATGCGCGTGCGGTTGTGGATCCATCCCTCGCACAGCAGTTGGCGCATGCCCGCGTCCACCAGCGGGATGCCCGTGCGTCCCCGTGCCCAGCGCTCGAACTGCTCTTCGTCGTGTCGCCAGGGAAAGCCGCGCCATTCGGGGCGGAGTTCCATATTCACCGTTTCGGGATAATGATACAGGATGTGGGAATAGAAATCGCGCCACGCCAGCTCTTTGACAAACTGCTCGCTGACTCCCCAGGCGTCGCCCAGCATCTGCCGCAGGGAAATCATACCGCACCGCACGTAGGGGCTCATGCGAGAGGTGCTCGGTTGCGATGGCAAGTTGCGACTCTGCTCGTATTGCGCCAGTCGATCGCGCACAAAAGACTGCCAGCGTCGCTGAACCTCCTCCTCCGTCGCGAACCACGACTGCGCCGCCTCGCTCTCCGGTTCAGGGATCGCGACCTCAGGCAGTTCCCATCGCGGCGTGTGGAGGGCTTTAGGTGCAGGTATCGCGGGCACGGGGCGGGCGTGCATCAGAAAGTGCTTTTTGTAGAACTGCGTGAAGGACGGATACGTGCCGTCGGGCAAAGGTGACAGCAGGCTATCTCGAAGTATCTGTACACGGATACCCTTGCTGTTCAGCAGGTCTATCAACTGCTTGTCGCGCTGGCGGGAGTGTGGTTCTACGTCTTCACACAGACGCACCACGTCGGGACGCACGGTATCGAAAAACCGCTCCTGCTCCGCCAGTGGCAGGATGTAAAGGCGTCCTCCGATTGCCTCGATTTGGTGCTGCAGCTGGCGGAGGGCATGGAAGAACAGGGCGCGCAGGTTGTCACCGTGCTCCTGCTGGTTGTAGTCGTCCAGAAAGAAGACGGGGATGAACTCGCTGCGTTCGGCATCCTGCAGCAGTGGGTTATCGTACAGGCGCAGTTCGCGCCGGAAGATGGCTACTGTTCGCACCACTGTACCTCCT
>JAPWUZ010000235.1 GCA_028275265.1 Armatimonadota bacterium
AAACGACCTGCGGCAGGACTGAAAGCGGTCCGAGGTGAACAGTAAAAGCAAAACGGCACAGGAGGTGTCAAGCAATGCCCGTCCCCGCAAGTGTTATTCGCGCTCTCGCCAAAGGCATTAACCTGAGCCACTGGCTCTCTCAGCATTCGCTGGACGAACCACACCTGCAGTCTTACATTGGAGAGAAGGATTTCGCACTGATTGCGAAACTGGGCTTCACGCACGTGCGCCTGCCCATTGATACCGCCCTGCTGCAGTCGCCGGATGGGTCACTGCGCGAACAGGGGTTCACTTACGTCGACCGTGCGCTGGAATGGGCGCGGACGTACCGTTTGGGGGTGGTGATTGATCTGCATCCCGTGCCCGCGCCCAAAATCGCGCAGGATGCCACCGCCTACGGGCATTTCGAAAAGCTATGGCAAGCCATCGCGCAGCGCTACGTCCGTCGCCCGCTGAATGTGGTGTACGAGCTGCTCAACGAGCCGGTAGAAGCGAACCCGCAGGCGTGGCGGGATGCCAGCATTCGGCTGGCGCAGGCTATCCGCAAAGTGGATAAGCGGCACACCATTATCGTCTGCGGGCACAACTGGAGCGGACCCGATGACCTGCCCGCTATCCGCCCGATAGAGGACGACAACGTCGTCTACACCTTCCATTTTTACCTGCCGCACGAGTTCACCCATCAGGGGGCGACGTGGGGTAGCGCACACTGGCGACCGTTGCGCAATGTTCCCTATCCGCTGAATAAGGAAAACGTACAGCCTTTGCTGGCCGGGCTGCCCGAGAACTCTGCTGTCGCTCTGCGCAGACTGGCTGAGCAGGGGGTAGACATCGGTTGGATCGAGAGGCGCATGATGCCGGTGGTGGAGTACCAGAAGCAGTATCGCGTGCCGCTGTACTGCGGCGAGTTCGGGGTCTATCGCGCCTTCTCGCCGCCGGACTCGCGCTACCGTTGGCTGGCGGACGTGGTGAAGACACTGCAGAAGTATCGCATCGGCTGGGCGATGTGGGACTACAAAGGCGGCTTTGCCCTTCTTGCCAGCGACAAACCCGAGCCCAAAGCGGATGAGGGCGTGGTACGGGCTCTTTTCAATAGTTGACGCATGCCCCCGATACCCGATATAATCATCTACGCAAAACTCTGGAAGACATCGGGAGTGTTCGTGTGAAACTCAAAATCGGTTTGCCCAAAGGTAGTTTGCAAGAAGCCACGTTCGACCTGTTCAAAAAGGCGGGGTTTGATTTTCACGTGTCAACACGCTCCTACGAGCCGACGGTGGACGACCCCGAACTGGAACCCTGGCTCATCCGCCCACAGGAAATCCCGCGCTATGTGCAGGATGGCATACTGGATGTAGGCATCAGCGGCAAGGACTGGATTGAAGACAACGGTGCAGACGTCATCGAGGTCGCCGACCTGACATATTCCAAAGTGACGCGCAACCCAGTGCGTGTGGTGCTGGCGGTACAGGAGGGCAGTCCCATCGAGAGCGTCAAGGACCTGCAGGGCAAGCGTATCGCCACCGAATATGTGCGCCTGACCGAACGCTATCTGCAGCAGCATGGCGTGCAGGCAAGTGTGGAGTTCTCGTGGGGCGCGTGTGAGGTGAAGGTGCCTGTGCTGGCGGACGCTATCGTGGTCAACACCGAGACGGGCAGCAGTCTGCGGGCACACAACCTGCGCATCGTGGATACTTTGCTGGTCTCTACCCCGCGCCTGATTGCCAACAAAGAGGCATGGCAGGATGCGTGGAAACGCGAGAAGACCGAGAACATCGCCATGCTGCTTACCGCCGCCCTCAACGCAGGGGCACTGGTGGGGCTGAAGATGAACGTGGAGCGCGCCAACCTGCAGGCGGTTCTGGGCGTTCTGCCCGCGCTGAAGAACCCCACCATCTCGCCGCTGTCGGACGAGAACTGGGTGGCAGTGGAGACCATTCTGGAACAGAAGCAGGTGCGTGACCTCATCCCGCAGCTCAAACGCGCCGGGGCGCAGGGGCTGGTGGAGTATCCGCTCAACAAGGTGATTTACTGAGATGATCGCGCACGTGCGCGGTACGCTGGTGGAAAAGGACACGGCGGCGGTCGTGGTGGATGTGAACGGCGTCGGCTACCGTGTGCTGGTTCCCGAAACGGTTTCGGCGGCGCTTCCGGCGGTGGGTGAGCAGGTACACCTGCTCACCACCTTTTACGTACGTGAGGAGGAGATGAGCCTGTACGGCTTCGTCACCGCCGAACAGCGTAAGCTCTTCGAAATGCTGATTGGCGTCAGCGGAGTGGGACCGAAAGCTGCATTGAGCCTGCTCAGTGTGATGGATGCAGAGCAGCTGGCGATGGCGATTGCAGGTGAAGACATCAAACGCCTCACCAGCGCGCCTGGCGTGGGCACCAAGATTGCGCAGCGTATCGCGATGGAGCTGAAAGAGAAAGCGGCGGAAATCGCCTGGCAGCGCAAAGTAGACCGTCTGGCAGCCAAAGGCAAGCCGCTACCGTCCGACCGGCTGGAAGATGCAGTGGAAGCGTTGATGGCGCTGGGCTACAATCGCACTGACGCCCGCCGTGCGGTGGAGGCGGCGGCGAAGTCGCTTCCGTCGGAGGCAGATACCGCCGCGCTGGTGCGCAGCGCGCTGCAGGCGTTGACCACTGCTCGTTAGAGGTAACAATGCACCGTGCCCCGTCGTCTAAAATGTAGACAGATGTATGGAGTATCCCAGTCCCGGAAGCACTTACTGCACGGCACTTTTTCTGGCGGGCGGAAAGTCAGGTGGATTTTGCCCCCCGCCTGACCTCCCCCGTGGACGGGGGAGGAACACAAACACCCTCCCCGCTCGCGGGGAGGGCTGGGGTGGGGGTGAGCTCCGCTCCGCCCGCGGGGAGGGTTGGGGTGGGGGAGCAAGCAGCAAGAACTCTCGTGCACCGGGTCTGAGAGGAACGGGGACGAAGGATGAAGGAAAACGCACCATGCGCCGAACGGATGACGCCGAAGAACAGCGAATAGTGACCCCTCGTCGCAGGGTGGAAGAGGCGGAGGAAGAGCTCAGCCTGCGCCCGCGCTGGTTGCGCGAGTTCATCGGGCAGGCAAAGCTGAAGGAGAACCTCGGCATTTTCATCGAGGCGGCAAGGCAGCGTGGGGAAGCGCTGGACCATGTTTTACTGTTTGGTCCGCCCGGGCTGGGCAAAACCACCATCGCGCATATCATCGCCAACGAGATGGGCGCGCCCATTCGGTCTACTTCCGGTCCCGCCATCGAGCGTCCGGGCGACCTGGCGGCGATACTGACCAATCTCGAGCCAAACAGCGTGCTGTTTATCGACGAAGTGCATCGCCTGAGCCGACCGGTGGAGGAGATACTCTACCCAGCAATGGAAGACTATCAGCTGGACCTGGTCATCGGCAAGGGACCGGCGGCGCGCACCATCAAGCTCGACCTGCCACCGTTCACGCTGGTGGGTGCAACCACCCGTGCGGGGTTGCTGACGTCGCCACTGCGGGCGCGTTTCGGTATCGTGCTGTATTTCCAGTTCTACACGCCGGAGGAGCTGCAGACCATCGTGCTGCGTTCGGCAGAGATACTGGGTGTGCCTATCGAACGCGAAGGGGCGGCGGAAATCGCCCGGCGCTCACGGGGCACCCCGCGCATCGCCAACCGCCTGTTGAGGCGTGTACGGGATTACGCGCAGGTGCGCGGCGACGGCGTCATCACCCGGCGCATTGCCGACGAGGCGTTGCAGATGCTGGAGGTGGATACACTCGGACTGGATGAGTTCGACCGACGGTTCCTGCGCATGATTATCGAGAAGTTTGACGGTGGTCCCGTAGGGATCGACACCTTGTCGGCTGCCACCAACGAGGAGAGGGATACCATCGAGGACGTATACGAGCCGTTTCTCATACAGATTGGCTTGCTGAACCGCACATCGCGGGGGCGTGTGGCTACTCGTTTGGCATACGAACATCTGGGTTTGTTGCCTCGCAGTGAGAGCCACCAGCAGCGCCTCTTGTAGGAGGTGAGAAAACATGTTCTGCACGCAGTGCGGTGCATACAATACCGACGACAGCCGATTTTGCCACCAGTGTGGGCATCGGCTGCAGCCAGAGCGCAAGATGCCACCGCTAGACGAAAGCGTGTTTCAGCTGGACTCGCCGGAACAGCAGCAGAAGATACAGCAGCTGCTGGACGAGGCGCTGACGCACGAAGCGGAAGGGAGACTGCATGAAGCGGCTCTGGCTTGCGAGGGCGTGCTGGTGCTGGACCCTGCAAACACGTCCGCACACTCACTGCTCGGTCTCATCTATGAGAAGCAGGGCGATTTGCAGAAAGCGGTAGCGGAATACGA
>JAPWUZ010000023.1 GCA_028275265.1 Armatimonadota bacterium
CCACAAGGGGATTTTCTGCGAATGTTTTCCTTCCAGGAAGATAAAAATCCACTCTAATTTTCCTTCCCAGAAGGATAATTTTGTGATAAAATTGCATTCCCAGAGGGAAACTTTTGCCCGAAGGCATCACGGTTCGGATGGCGTTGGACTGGTTTCTGCAGAGTCGCTAGCCCTTTCGGGGCGTTGCCATGCCTCGTACGCTACCAGCGCGGCGGCGACCACCACGTTCAGCGATTTGCCCTTGCCCGCCATCGGGATGAACACCGCGCCGTCGCACATGCTCAGCACTTTGTTGTACACACCGTTGACCTCGTTACCGATGACCAGACACAGCTTCTGGGGGTAGGGGTAGTGCTTGTAGTGAACGGCGTCCTGCGCGATTTCCACCGCCACCAGATGGTAGCTTTCCATCTTCAGCCGCGCGACGGCCTCCTCGTGCCGCTCGAAGTAGCGGAACGGGATACGCCGGTGGTGCCCCATGGAGGTAACGTGAATCTGCGGGTGCGGGGGCACAGGTGTGTGTCCTGTCAGGATGATCTCCTTCGCGCCGACGGCGTCCGCCACCCGAAACATGCCCCCCACGTTATAAGGGTCGTCCCAATCCTGTAGCAGGAAAGCGATGGTCATCTCCCTGCCGGTCAGGGAGGCGTACTGCTCGTGCAGACGACGAATCGCCGTTTTGGAACGGAGTGTCTTTCCCGGCATCATTCACCTCTTTGAAGCAAAGGGCAGTAGAGAGTTTACCACAGAGAACACGGAGTTCGCAGAGCAACCTCTGTGTACTCGGTGATGAAATATCATCCTCACGAAATCAGGATGTCCTCCTTCCAGCCCAGCTTCACCAGATCGATTCGGCTCGGTTCACTGACACCCAATCCATATTTTACCTCCGCTTCGCGGATGTGCTTGGGCGACGTTTCCAGTGCCACGTCCTCCCCAAAGTGCTTCAGGCGTTTCGCCTGTATCAGCTTCAGTCCCATTCGGAAGGTCGTCCCTGTACGTTTGTCATCATCAGGGTTATCGCACACCCCAACAACCACATGGTCATCACTCTCCATCTTACCCTTCTCACTCCAGGATGTTACTTCCTGCTGTGCAACCACCGTTCCAGCAGCGCCCAGCTCGCCATGCTGCGGGCGTAGTAGCTGCCGCACTCAGGCTCGTTGAACGGGTTGCGGTTCGCGCCGTTGTGCCTGCCCCGAACAGCGTTCACCACCGCTTCGGCTTGCTGATGCAGCCCGTAGTCCAGCAGCAGCGCCGCAAACTGATATTCGAACCCCGTCATGCACTCGCCCCAGTAGGGGATGGGCTGTTCGGGACGGTCGCCGTCGGGCCAGGTGCAAATCAGCGTGCCGCTTTCGTCGGCGGTGGCGAAGGTGCGCATATTGTTGTAGTGGTCGCGGAAGTGTTTCCGGAAGTTATAGCGGAAAATGTGTTCCAGCGCGGTGCGGATGTGATAACGGTCCAGCAGGTCGCCCAGCCCGGCACGGTTCGCCTTGTACTGCCCCACCAGCTGGTCGATCAGGCAACCGTTGCCCACCTGAAAGCGCGGATTCGCGCGGCGATACTCTTCGCTAAGGGCGGTCATCGGAGCGGCATCTGCGGGGGGCTGCTGGATTTTCTGGATGTAGTAGCGGCCGTTGTACAGGTTCTCATCCACCCAGCGGCTGCCCCGTTCGCGCAGTTGACGGCAGGTTTGGGCAAAACTCTGGTCGCCCATGCGCGTCGCCATCTGCTCCATTGCCGCTAGCGCGGCAAGGTACCACACGGTGCACATGGGGTTGGGTCCCACAAACTCCACGTCATAGGTATTGTGCTGCACCCCCTCCATCACGCCGTCCCGGTCTGCATCCCAACCGCCCGGTTGCCAGCAGAACTCCATCAGCGATTTAATGGCTGGGTACCACTGCTTCAGCCATTCTTCGCCGTCCTTTTGGGACTGCATGTAGCAGCGTACGATGAAGCCCATCTGCCCGTCGGCGGCTGCAGCCTGCCAGGTGGGGTTGGTCACCGGCAAGCTCAGGCGGAACCGATGTGCGCCTGTCGGAGTCACGCCATGGCGGAGATGGCTCTCCAGCATACTGCGGTGCAGGTCAGGAAACAGCGATAGCGTTGCCTGCTCGTAGTTCCATACATGGGTGCAGGAGCCGCTGCAGCAACCGGCGGTGCCGCTACACCCTTCAAAACCGACAAAAGTTCCGTCTTCCAGCCGGAAGCAGGTATGCGAGCGCAGCGCGGTGAGGTTGAACAGGGCAGCTTCCTTAAAGCTGTGCGGTGCATCGAGCTGAACCACGCTGTGGACAAACTCGATACTGCGGCGCCGCAAATCCTGCAGACGCGGGATGACCTGTCGCGCCACATCGGTGGCATCGGTGAACAGCGTGGCGTAATAGTTGCGCACGACGGGTGAGCCGTTGCCCGACCACCAGCCCACCTCTGCCAGATGGCGATAGGGAAAGTGCCAGCATATCAGCAGCCGCACCTGCTGTACCTCTGCGGGCTTCAGGTTCAGCAGGATGGACATGGAGCTGTCCCAGGTATCCTGTGGACTGGGCGGACAGGGTTTATCCGGCTCGTCATCGGCGATGTATCCCTTCTGCAGTAGCTCGTCGATGATGCCCAGAAACTCACCATTCCACGGCCGGTCGCGAAACCGCCATCGCCGCGCGCCCTGTACGCGTTGCGCATCGGAAAGCATCACCATCGTGCCGAAGCGAGGGTTTTGCTCGTCGCGTGTTTTGGCAAAGCGCATCCCTCGCCAGCCTGCCACCTCCACGTGTTCGGTGATGTTGTCCTTGAGGTCGGCGGTTAGCCCGTCGGTGCCGACGAAGTTGCTCATCAGCAGGGTGACGGAGGCTTCCAGCGGCTGCCTGGTGCGGTTGGCGAGGGTGATGGTAAGCCAGCCCATCGGCAGGCTGGATGCCCATGTATCGCCCGGTATCAGTGGATTGAACGCCTCTATCGCCACAGCGACTGGCGTGTACTCATCCTCCAGCAGCGCCCTGCCGAAGGGGTAGGTGGCTTCAAAGCCTCTGGGCTTCATGCGCGGGATACCGGCAAGCACCTGCGGCGCACCGAAGTCGGAGGACAGTCCTTCGGTGAGGTCGCCCTCCAGCACGCGCAGTTTAGCGTTTTTGCCCTGTCGCGTCCACAGCATCAGGTGGGCGTACATCGGACGCCAGCCGCGATGCGGGCGGCTCATCAGCTGCCAGTCAGTAAGCTGTCCCTTTCCGCCGAGGCAGAAAAACCCTGTGCCGATGCCGCCCACCGGCATGGCGATTTCACGCAGGTGCTGTTCGTCATAGCGAGAGAGTACCTGCCAATCGGGGGATGGAATGCCCATCTATCGCTCCCTCCTCAGTATGCGACACCCGAACAGCCCGCCTGCCATCGCGCCCGGTTGCGCCTGCCAGCGTACGGTGACTTTGCTCTTGCCTCTGGTGAGCTCAGCGGGCAGTGGGTGCACCACGTCGAAGAACTTGCCCGGTGCGTTGTTGTTGAGCGTCTGGGTCGCTACCTTCACGCCGTCCACCAGCACATCAAACACGCGGTTGCCTGTGTCGCTGCCCCAGTAGGTGCACAGCAGTTCGACCGGTTCGTCGGGCAACACCGCCATCTCGTAGGAGAACCATCCGCCGTCCACTGCGTGGCGCCAGTGTCTGCCCGAGAACTCCCCCGCGCTGGTGTTCTCGCCCTGCAGGTGGTGGGCGCGCTCAGAGGCTTCGTCGCCTATCTGCACCACATCTATGGTGCGCGCCTCCAGTGCTCGCAGGCGTTCTTGCTCGGCGCGGTATTCGGCGTCCAGCTGTCGCCACTGTTGTTCACTGACGACGCGCCAGTAGACGGTGTAGCGCTGGTCATGTGTTCGGTAGAAGGGGATAAGCCGGACGTCGTTCGGTCGTCCCGCGCCGCGTGTCTGCCACGTGAGTACCTGTCCGCGTAAGGGTTTCAGCCATGCTTCGGGCGCCTTACCAGCAGTGACGAGAACGGGTATGCGCGGCTCAGGGTCCTCCGGCTTGCCCAGATTCCCTGCAAGTACCACCGGTCCGTACAGTACGGCAAGCAGATTCGGGTCATCAGGCATGGACTGCGTGTGCAAACGCTGCGGGAGAGTTATCTCCAGACGGTCGCCATCCCGCCAGCGGCGGGAAAGCGAAAGATAACCATGGGAAGCCGTAGAGAGACGCACGCTCTGTCCGTTCAAACGGGCGGTTATCGCCTTTGCTTTCCAGTATGGCTCGCGCAGGTTTAATGTCATCTCCACCGGCTGCCTGCAGGCAAAGGTCAGGCGAGCGGCGTCCTCTTCCGGGAAGCGTGTCTCCATACGCAGGGTAAGCCCTTTTTCCTGCCAGCGCAGCTCGGACGGGATGAAAAGGTTCACCCATAACCCTTCCGCGTTGCGGAAGTAGATAGTATCTCCATACTTCGTATGGTTCTCCATGCCTGTGCCCACGCAGCACCAGAAGGAGTCGAAAGGCGTGGAGTAGCTCTTGAAGTGTCCCGGTTTGAGCGGGATGTAATAGCAAACCATGCCCGTTTGCGGGTGCTGCGAGGCGAGGATATGGTTGTAGAGCGCGCGTTCGTAGAAGTCCATGTGCTCTGCTTTTGGTTCCCAAGCGAACAGGTGGCGCGTGAGCTTGAGCATATTATAGGTGTTGCAGGTTTCGCACGTGTTGGTGGAGAGACGGTCGGACAGCTTATCGGGCGGACCGAAGTGCTCGTAATCGCTATGCCCACCGATGACGTAAGAGTGGTGGTTCACCACCCTATCCCAGAAGAACTCGGCGATGCGGCGATAGCGTCTCTCGCCGGTGATCTCGTACAGTCTCGCCACACCGATAACTTTGGGTATCTGCGTGTTGGCGTGCAAGCCGGGCAGGCAGTCCTCGCCGTTCGCTAAACGGTCTAAAACAGCCCGGTGGTAGAACTTGCGGGCAAGCTCCAGATACTTCTCGTCGCCGGTGAGGGCATACAGGTTCGCCATCGCCTCGTTCATGCCGCCGTGCTCACAGGCAAGCATCTGCTGCCATTGTGCTTCGGTCAGCCTCGCTGTGGTGCGGTGCGCCCAATCTGCCAGTTTTCTGGCGACATCCAGCGCCTGCTCGTTGGCGCAGAGGCTGAATGCGTCGATTAGCCCGGCGAACAGCTTGTGCATGGTGTACCACGGCACCCACACTCCGTTGAGGTCGAACGGCTGGCTCCGGATGTTGCCCTCAGCAATTTCGCGGAAGACCCGTTCACCTTCGGGGATTGCGCTCACGTAGCCGTTGCCGTGCTTTGCCTGACACTCCGCCAGCTCGCTCACGGTGTAGTTCACGCGCCTGCGGAACTCTTCCTCACCCGATGCGGCGTATTGCAGGGAGCAGGCGGACAGATAATGCCCCAGCGAGTGCCCCGAAACGCCCATCGTCTCCCAGCCCCCGTAGAGAGGTGCTTTCGGTGGCAGACCCGCATATAGCCGGAACCGGTGCAGTAGACGGTCGGGTTCCAGAGAGAGCAGGTACCGGGCGTTGCGCTCCATTGCCTGCTTGAACGGACTGTCCAGCAGGCGCACCTGTGACAGGGGAAGAGGTTCTGCGTGGAGACGTGTTCCTCGGTTGGGCATCATTCTACCCTTGCTTTGCGCACGCGCTCCAGCAGTTCGATTTGCACGCCCAGCTGCTGCTCGGCGTCAAAGTAGGCGTACTGCCCTTCACCCATGTCCCCACGCTGAACCAGAGGGATGCCGTGCTCTTTCAGGAACTCCGCGCTGGCTTGCATGTCCTCCGTCCAGAAGGCGATATGGTGTACCGACTCGCCGCGCTTATCCAGTGCCTCCTTCCACGTGCTGGGCCCGCCGATGGGTTCTATCAGCTCCATCTGCACCTGTCCCAGATTGAAGAACGCCAGCTTCGCCTGCGCGTTGCTGGGTTGCCCCCGATAGGTCATGTGTACCTCGTTGCCCGGCTGGGTGACGATGATGTCTGGTATAGGTTGTCCGAGAATCTGCGCCCATCGCTGGCGCGCCTCATCGATGTCGCGCACCACAATGGCGATTTGCGAGACAGTGGTGTTTCCCAATCCTTTCGCCGACATAGACTCCTCCGGTTGGTTGTGATGACTGGAGTTACGCTGTTGAAATGTGAATTCGAGGAAGAGGTAATTGAAACCTGCAAACAGGAGTTGGTCTGGCGGTGGAGAATCATGCCGCGACGGTTTGCTCATGGAGGTGCCGCATGTCTACCGGTAGCCCGTACTACCAGCTCATCTCGCGCGGGGAACTCGCAGGCTCGTACCAGGCGTTCCCGGACGCCTGCCGCTTGAAAAACGGCGACATCGTGTGCGTGTTCTATGCCGGTTATGGGCACGTCTCTCTGCCCAATCGAGAATACCCACGTGGAGGGCGTATCTGCCTTGTACGCTCCAGCGATGAGGGGCGCACATGGAGCCAACCGCAGGTGCTGTATGACGGGCCGGACGACGACCGCGATCCCCACATCGCTCAATTGCACGATGGCACGCTCATCTGTTCCTTCTTCACCTACCGCGCAACCGCCGGGGGCGTGGAGTTTGACAGCAAGGTGGTGCTTTCACACGATGGGGGCAGAACCTGGAGCCGACGGGCGTTGATGGTGGCGAAGGGCTACGCTGTCTCCGCCCCGGTGCGCGAGATTGCGCCCGGAAGATGTTTGCTCGGCGTATATACAGAGGGGGGTGAGCGATACTTCGCTGCCGTAACCAGCTCCAGTGACGGCTTGCGCTGGAGCGAGCCGCTCCCGCTGAGCGCGAATTGCCCAACATTGCCTGACGGCTCGGAGACGGACATCATTCGCCTGAAGGACGGTGCGCTGATGGCGGTTATCCGCAGCGACAGGGTGAACATGCACTTCTGCGTGAGCAGGGATGAAGGCAAAACGTGGACACCCCCGCAGGACATCGGCTTCGCGGGTCATGCGCCGCATCTGACACGCCTGAGCACAGGAGAAATCCTGCTGACCCACCGTGTACCGAACACAGCCCTCCACATCAGCCGCGACGAGGGCAGGAGCTGGGAGGGTCCCTTCGTGCTGGATGAGGTCATTGGAGCCTACCCATCGACGATGGAGCTGAAGGACGGCTCGGTGCTCGTGGTCTATTACGAGGAAGGCGAGGGCAGTGCCATACGCGCCATGCGCTTCCGCGTGCACAAAAACGGCATTCAAAAGCTGAGGTGGTAACGATGCGAAACGCCGATTGGATTCTGGATAGCAATTGGGAGCTTTTCGTCGACGGTGCGGTGATAGACCAACTGGGCGGCAAAGCGGAACTGCGTTTGCATCATCCGGTTCCCCAGGAGGTGGTGCTGGAGTGCGACCGCCCATGGGAAGGCAACACCAGCGGATACTTCACCGTGTTGCAGGACGGTAAGACTTTCCGCATGTACTACCGCGGCTCCGGCTACGACGTGAAAGCGAAAAAGCAGACGCATCCCGAGGTGACCTGCGTGGCGGAAAGCCGCGACGGCATCCACTGGGAACGCCCGAACCTGGGGCTGGTGGAGTTTGGCGGTTCGAAGCGAAACAACATTGTATGGACGGGCAGGGAGAGCCACAATTTCGCGCCGTTCGTCGATGAAAACCCGGCTGCGCCGGCGCACCAGCGCTACAAGTCACTGGCAAGCGTCAACGTGCCGGGTAACGAGTGGGGAGCGTTGGGCGCACTGGTATCGCGCGATGGGATACGCTGGCAGCGCCTGCGCGAAGAACCGGTGATTACCGAGGGACACTTTGATTCGCTCAACACCGCGTTTTGGGACCCGGTGAATGGGCGGTACCTGGAGTTTCATCGCTTCTGGCACGAAGGGTACCGTGATATCGCCATGTGCGAGTCGCAGGACTTTGTGCACTGGACGAAACCGCGCTTGCTGGACTGGGGCGATGCGCCCCGCGAGCATCTGTACACCAACGCCATACGCCCTTATTTCCGCAACCCGCGTATTCTGCTGGGTTTCCCGATGCGTCTGGTTCCCGACCGCGCCAAATTGGCCGAAGACCCCTATCCCGCGCTATCGGACAGTGTGTTGATTGTCAGTCGGGACGGGTTGCACTTCAAACGCTGGCTGGAGGCGTTCCAGCGGCCGGGTCCCCAGCGAGAACGCTGGGTGAATCGCAACAACATGCCCGCGTGGGGCTTACTCGTCACACGCTCTGACCTGCCGAACTGCCCCGATGAGATTTCTTTCTACTCGGTGGAGGGGTACTATCTACCCAACCAGACCGCGCGCGTCAGGCGGTTTACCCTTCGTCTGGACGGGTTTGTGTCGGTGAACGCACCCCGTTCCGGTGGGGAAGTGCTGACCAGACCGCTCGTGCTGCAGGGGAACAAACTGCAGGTGAATTTCGCCACCTCTGCCGTCGGCACTGTGAAGGTGGAGGTGACCGACCCTCAGGGCAACCCCATCAAGGGCTTTACCGCCGACGATTGCGTGGAGATATATGGTGACGAGGTCGAGCAGGACGTGCGCTGGAATAGTGCCGACATCCGGCTGCTGCGGGGGAAGCCGGTGCGCCTGCGTTTCCTGCTGAGCGACGCCGACCTCTACGCCTTCCGTTGTGCGCCGTAGGACGTTCGGTACTTTGTCTGGATGGCGAACCTCCTCATGAGCCGATCCCCCATCCGACCTCTGCGTGGACGGGGAGGTTTTTGAAGGCTCGGCGGGAGCCTCGCCCCCCACGATAAGATTCAACACCAGACTGCTCGAACACCTCACGTGTGCCGCAGGCTGCCGGTCTTGCCAATGCCGTAACGGCTGTACAGCCATGAGATAGCAATCAGCGTCAGCCCCAGCCCGCCGAAGGATAGAATGCGCATCGGCGTGTCCAGAAAGCTCAGGTCAAACAGAAACACCTTTAGCGCGGTAAAGCCCAGCAAACCCAACGCCGCGAGACGTGCGGGTTGAATCGAGCGGATAATACCCGCTATCAGCATCACCGCTCCGAATAGCGTCCACACCAGTGAAATCGCCATCTGTGCCAGCCGCTGCCAGTCACCCTTCAATGCGCCCGTGGCGTACCAGTAGTAGAACGCCTCGTAGGTTTCCTGGGTAACGCCCCACAACAGCACCGCCATTGCCAGCGCGTAGATGCCGCCTGCCGACGATAGCTCCGACGGGGTCGCACCTGAAGGGCGGCGACTGAGCAGCATCGCTATCCAGACTGCCGACAGCGCACTCGCCGCAAAAGCCAGAGCACGCAGGTTCCACAGCGGCACCCACGCCGGAGAGATGCTCGAACCGGGGAGGGTGAACAGCGAATACATCACCAGCACAAGCACCGCCGCGCCTCCCGCCACATAGCCCAGCAGGCGCATCCCCAGCAGGTTCCACGTCACGCCGAGCGTGACGAACAGCGCACCGAGCAGACTCCATAGCGCGACGAGAGCAAGCCACGCTGCAACTGCCCACAGCTGCGGGTCAACGGACATCCGCCATGTACGGAAGCCCAGATACACCTCTGCGGAAAGCGCAATGAACATCAGGATACTGACCAGCACCGTAAGATAGCCGAAAGCCTGTGCCTCTTCCGGGGCGGCGCGCTCCTGCTCACGCGCCACCATCCATGCCAGCACTGCCAGCAGGATGCCCACCAGCAGGGTGGAGAACCACCGCATATTCCAGAAGGGCGTCCATACGTCCACAGGCGCAGATGCCATCGTCCACACAGGCAAGACTGATGCCAGCGTGGCGATGAGCAACGCACACAGGCGCACCCACAGGTCATTGACCGTCGTTCCCAGCCGATGCAGGAGCAGGGCATACACCGCCCATACAATGGCTATGGAGTACATCGCCACCGCTTGCCACGCCTGCCCGAGGCGAGAAGATTGCCACTGCACGGGGAGGGAGGTTTCCTGTGCCAGCAACCATGCCCCACCCAGCGTGGACAGTGCGCCGTACCACGGAGCGAGTTCATCCTGTATCCCCTTCGTACGTCGGCTCTCCACAGCCATCCACGCGGTTGCCATTACTGCCGCCAGCAGAGGCAGACCGCGCTCATTCAGGAACAGCAGATGCCTGCGCACTTCCGCGCCCGGCACGACCACCGCCAGCGATAGGAGGGTGATAACCCAGACGATTTGTCCGGCGCGGTGCAGTAACGGGCTGTTCAAGCGCAGTCCCAGCGTCACCAGCACCGCCGCCTGCACGCTCCAGCCGACCACCAGCCAGTCTTGCTTCAACTGCATCGGTACCGCAATGGTCAGGAAGAAGAGCGCGATCCCTGCGAGGCTGTCTCGCAGGCTGCGGTTTTGGGGAGCTCTCTGGTGGACGAGCCCGCTCAACCCACTGAACAGGACGAACAGTGCAAGGGCGAAGGTGGCGGGATAGTTCCCCAGCGCGTCGCCGATGAGCGCGTAACCTGCCAGAGCGTACACGCCGGCATCTGCAAACACCAGCAGCAGTTCCTCGGCTTGCGTGCTGGCACGCTGTATCAGACTGCGAAAGCAAGCGCACGCGAGGAACAGCAGGAAATTCAGCGTCACGAACCCGAAAACCAACCAGCGCAAACGTTCCTGGTAGCTCGCCTCCGCCCAGCCCAGTAACAGCAGGATGGTGGCAAAGAAGCTCAGCCACACGAGCGCACGCCACTGACGGTATAGCGACACGGCGAGGATGCCCGTGTTCAGCACTGTCACATAGGTCAGAAGCGGGTAAGGAGTGGCGGGCGTACCGCCCTCAGAGCGCAGGAGCACCGGCGTCAGGAAACCGCCGATGGTAGCCAATACGCTCAGGCTCATCGCATCGTAGCGTAGCGCGAGCAGTACCCCCAGAAACACCGTCGCTGCCATGAGGACGAAGGACGCTTCGAAAGAGAGCAGGTGGTACCGTTGCGCCCCTGCCCAGATGCTGAGGTAAAGCACCGCGATGCCCGCGCCCGATATTCCCTCGCTGAACCATCGTTCCACCCATCGGCGTGAGTACTCGCCGAAAGCCAGCAGAACCGCGCCCGCAGCGAAGCCCAAAGCCAGCTTCGCCGTGTCTCCGAGAAACTGCCACGTGTACGCGAGGAAGAAAGCCAGCGCGAAGAAGGTGGCGATGGAACCGAGCCATAACGCCCCCTTTCCTCCTACCGTCTGCTCCCAGTAGGCACTGATGCCGGGCTCTGCCTGCACGGCTGCGGAGGCGGCGGGAGGTACGGGTTCAGCTGGCGGAGGAAGTTCAGAGGGTTCGGGAGTCACACGGGCAGCAGTCTGCTCGGGAAGTGGAGGAATAATCGGAGGTGGAGGAATCACGGGCTGTGCCGCAATCACGCCGTGGGGCGTAGCGGTCGTTTCGGGAGCAGCAGACGGCTGCGGTTCGGCAGGTTTGAACGCGCCTGCTTGTTGTTCTATCCGCTCCAGCCGCTGTGCCAGTTCCGCAATCTGGCGTTCCAGATGTTGCAGTCGTTGCAGAACACGTTCCGAATCCCCTGGCTCGATCATGGCTCACGCCTCCTGTGAGAAGCATCCGCTAACAATGACTTCATCGCGGCGAGAAAAGTTGCTGTTCTCGGCAGCAAAGCAAAAAAAGCCCACAGGTCAGTGCTGCCTCCGACCTGTGGGAAGTTGGGTGTGCTGCCTATAGGATTGTCCAGTAATGCTTAGCCTATCTAAATTATACAGCGTTTTGCCGAAAAAGTCGAGAGCTTTTGCGCGTGCGGGACGAAATTTCCAGAAAAAACCGTCTCCTCCTGTGGCGCAAGCCTTCCATGCGGGCGCAGGCAGGTTTTTGCTTGCAGGGACGGGAACATAAATCCGCAGATGTGCAACATGGCGGAGGAACACCCATGCAGACCTTAACCAGTGTAGAGCGCATTCACAACATCCTGAAACGCCAGCCGGTAGACCGCATCGGTGTCTTCGAGCATTTTTGGGGCGATACCTACAAGAGCTGGCTGGAAGGGGGGTACATCCGCGAGGGCGAAAACCTCGCCGACCATTTCGGTTACGATTTGGAGCTTTGCTGGCCGTTCAACATGGTGGCGGACATCGACTTCGTGCCCGAAGTGGTGGAGGAGACAGAAGAGACCATCCTCGTGCGCGACGGAAACGGCGCGTTGCTGCGCCGACACAAGCTGCACGATTCCACACCCGAACATGTGGACTTTCTGGTGAAAGACCGCCGCGCGTGGGAGGAGCATATCAAACCCAAACTCACCCCCGACCGCAGGCGCGTCAACTTCGAGGCCTACCGCAACACCCGCCGCCACGCGCACGAGAAACAGCGATTCTTCTGCTGGTCGGGCGTGAACGTGTTCGAGCTGATGCACCCGGTGTGTGGACACGAATACATGCTGATGGGCATGATCGACGACCCCGACTGGGTGAAGGATATGGTCAACACCTATGCCGACCTGACCATCCAGCTGATGGAGATTCTGTTCGCGGAAGAGGGACTGCCCGACGGCATCTGGTTTTACGAGGACATGGGCTTCAAGGGACGCCCGTTCATGTCGCCCGCGATGTATAAGGAGATTGTGCAGCCAGGGCATATCAAGACCATCCAGTTCGCGAAGAGCCTGGGGTTGCCGGTCATCATGCACTCGTGCGGATATGTGGAGCCGCTGGTGCCGGGCATGATCGAGGCGGGCATCGACTGCCTGCAGGTAATCGAGGTCAAAGCGGGGATGGACCTGGTGCGTCTGTACCGAAACTTTGGCGACCGGCTATCCTTCATGGGCGGCATCGATGTGCGCGTGCTGTACACGAATGACAAACGCCAGATCGACGCCGAGCTGGAAGCCAAAATCCCCATCGTCAAGCAGAACTACGGCTACGTGCTGCACAGTGACCACTCTATTCCCAACACGGTGCATTACGAAACCTACCGATACTTCGTGCAGCGGGGGCTGGAGCTGGGGACATACGAATAGTGGTTCCACACCCCCTCACCGGGGCGCCTGATGGAAGTGCCAGAGAGCCACAGATTTCGCCATGCTGCGGGCGTTGCTGACGCGCTTCCGCGTACAGAACAACTGCCACAGCAACGATAACCAGCGCCGCCGTCGCTGTGAGGAGAACGGGGCGTTTCATAGGTTTCACCTCCGCGCGTCCTGTCGGCGGTTCATCCTCCTCCAGTAAGTGACGATGCCCGGCTGAGTCCAATCAGGCTCGCCGAGATGCTTCACTGCCTTGAACACTTCGTGCACGGCACCCGTCAGCGGGACGGCGGCTTCGTATTCATGGGCAAGTTCCAGAATATAGCCCAGGTCCTTGTAGTGCAGCGCCAGCTGCCCGCTTCCCGCGAAATCCTCGCCCAGCACGTTGTCGGGAATGGGCAGCTCGAGAACGTCGCGGATGATCTCCGGCGACAACCCGATGGAGCGGGCGAATTCCGCCGCCTCGCACCACACCGCCAGCTGACATGCACCAATGAGCTGATTCACCGCCTTCAGCCGCTGTCCTGCGCCCACCTCTCCCACGTGCGCCACTTTGTAGGCGATAGCCTCAAGTATCGGCATCGCGCGGGCGACGTGCTCTTGCTCACCGCCAGCCATCACGATCAGCCCCTGCGCGCGCCATGTGACGGGGGCATCTATCCACGCGGCGTCACGTTCGGCACATCGTTGAGCCATCTCCTCGTCCAGGCGAGGATGGGTCGTGCTGGTGTTCACCAGCAGGTGCCCGGGGCGCAGTGCAGCGAAAACACCGTTTTCTGCCTCCATTACCTCCTGTACCTCGCGGTTGCCGGGTACAGCCAGCAGGATGACATCGCAGGCTTCTGCCATGTGCCTTGGACTGACCGCGATGGTTGCTCCCTGTTCCTGCGCCCACCGGAGGCGTTCGGCGTTCACGTCCAGCGCGCACACCGCGTACCCTGTCTGCTGCAGGCGTTGCAGGTAGTACCTGCCCATCATGCCGAGTCCGATGACGCCGATGTTCTGTGCCATAGCGTGTGCCCCTTTCGTTTCAGCGCGCCTTTATCAGCAGTGCGGCGTGTCCCTCCAGAGGCGCTTTCATAGACGCCTCCTTAAATGCCTGGTTTTCGGTATCGCTTACCCACTTCATCCAGCACCAGCACCCAGTCTTCCTCTCGAGATTCACCACCGGGTGGAGTGAACTCCCGCTCGCCGCGGCGCACAAACTCGCCAAGCGGCTGTGCCTGTCCGTTGCGCGGATTGAACCACCATGCGCGGATGCTTTTTCCGCTCAATACGTCCAGGTTCACCTTCACCGTTTTGGCTACCGGCAGGTAGATGAAGGCGTAGCTGCCGTCTGCCCCGCGCGCTGCCCGCACGTGTTCCAGACCTTTACCGGCGTCGCCCGCAATCAGTGACTGGTCGGGTATGCGCAGCAACATCGGTCGCGAAAGCATCAGTGCCTTTGCGTACTGCATCTGCGACGCGCCCGGCAGGTGCAGTGCCTCTTTCCAGGAGGTACGGGCATAGGCAATCGGCTGCCGTTTGCCGGGCTCGTACATCTGCCAGATGTCATGGCAGCCGTAGGTGTGTCCGTGCGCTCCCGCCAGCAACGCCCAGTAGGCAGCACGGCGCACATCGTGGTCGTTGAACCAGCCGTTCTTGGGGTCCCAATTGATGGGGTGATCCTCGTAGTTCGGTTCCGCGTCCATACAGGGTTTGACGGGCTGCAGGCGATAGTCCTTCTCTATCATCTCGTAGTTTGGGATGGGTCTGGCATGATGTCCTGACTGAAGCATGTTGAAGTCCAGCCACTCCTCTCGATGCAGCCAGTGCGAGCTGTGGTTTCCGCCGTTCGGGTGATAGGTGATAAGATGTGTTCCGCCGTCCCCCTGACGCAGTCCCTCCGCCATCGCGCGCCAGATAGCGAGGTGCGTCTCGGTATCGACGGGACGGTCGCCCCCCAGTATCCAGATGATGGGCTTATCCCTGTAACGCCTGCCCAGAAACTCGCCATAGATGCGGGCGTTTTCGGGAGTGAAAATCTCGGGACCGCCGCCCCATTTTCTGTTCACCTTATCGCCCCAGGTGGGCAGCATGCCGATGTACAGCCCCAGTTCCTCCGCCTTGTTCACTGCGAAGTCCACATGACGGAAGTATTCCTCATTGGGCTGGGTAGGGTCGTTGCGGTGCAGAGAGATATGCCCGTAAGCATTCGGTGTGCCCAGCCCATCCAGCTCTGCTAAGGCAACCGCCTGTATCACCGTGAAGCCTTTCGCTGCGCGGTCTTTCAGATACAGCTCCGTTTCCTCGCGCGTCAGGCGGTGGAACAGCTCCCATGCGGTATCTCCCAGATAGAAGAACGGCTTGCCCGTTTCGGTAACCAAGTAACGCCCGCTACACGGATGATCCTCCTGTCGCAAAACACGCAGACGTGGCAGCTTTTTCGGCATCTTTTTCCTCCTGCTCAGATGTGTTTACATCACCACCAAGCGCCCTTTCCTGAGAGGGAAGGGGCAATCGCCCGTCTCCTCGCAGGAAAGCGGGCGGGAGTGAGTTTGAAACCTCTTCACACACCTATCGATAAAATAGCCTGAAGAGGGATTCCTTCCCGCGGAAGGCTCAGTAACCGTATGCGCCAGCAGAAGCCATGTAGGCGCGATAGGTAGGAACCATCACCGCAATCAGCACCGCTGCCGTGACGACTACACACAACGCAGCAGCTATCCACACCGACCTGTGCCTCAAAGGGGGAGTTAGCATGAGAAGAGGGCTGAGTGAAGCCAATGCCATTGCCGCAACGCGCCACACGGGAACCGGCACAAAGCCGATTGCCTCTATCCAGATGAAACCGAGCATCCCCGCGAGGAAGGCGACCCCGCCAGCTCCCACGACACCGTTGCGCCGCCACAGAGAGAGGGGAACCAATACTCCGGCGACCGCTGCCACTGCACCGCTCATCTGCGAAAGGGAAGAGCTGTTAGACCACAACAGGATAAAGCCACCGCCACCGGCGACCATCGAAAGGATGAGCGGCAAAAGGAAGCCCGGTTGCTCGTCCGCCAAGCGTGCCTGCAAACTCCACCAAAACCACCAGCCTGCCGCCAGCGAGGCTATCCATAGCGCACCCGATGCTCCCTGCCAGACGTTGCCCATCAACGGACGCAACGCGAAGTAGCTCATCGTTGCCGCCAGCATCAGCCGTCCTACATCCCGCTGCGCCGGTTTGCTCGCCAGAAAATGCTCGATTATCCCCCAGATAGCCAGTAGCGCCGCGGTGACGAACAGCCAGTCGTTCGAGTCAACAGGCGGAAAGCCCATAGGCACACCGATCACCCGCCAGTGGGCGAACAGGTATCCCAGCGCGAGGGCAATGGGGGTACCCCCATGCGAAGGCACCCCCTCCCTGCGCCACGCACGCCAGAGCAATACCAGCAGAGCGGCTGTGATTACTGCTGGCAGTACCGCTCCCCAGAAAATCTGCTGTGCCAGAAAGGACATACGCTACTCCTGCTAGCGAGCTGCCTCGATACTGAGGGTGACCTGCACTTCGTCTCCCAGACCGGGCAAGCCGTAGCGGATGCCGAACTCGCTGCGTCGGATGGTAAACGTCGTCTCGAAACCGATGATGTCTTTACCCTGCGGGTTCTTCCCCTTGCCGGTCAAGGTCACGTTCGCCGTGATGGGTCGGGTGACGCCGCGCATGGTCAGGTCGCCCCGCACCTGCACGGTGTTCGCATTGATGCGACGCACCTGAGTGCTCTTGAACGTAATCGTGGGGAACTGACGGGTGTTGAAAAAGTCGGGGCCGCGCAGGTGATTGTCGCGCTGTTCGTTGTGCGTGTACACGCTGTTGGCGTCCACTTCGATGTTAATCGAACTGCGGGCTGGATTCGCCTCGTCTACCACCACCGTGCCCTTCATGCTGGTGAACATCCCGTAGACGTAAGCGGTGTCCATGTGCTTCACGCGGAACAACAGTGAACTGTGCACCGGATCAATCTGGTAGGTTTGCGCCGACGCTGGCATTGCGGCAGAGATGCCCCACAGGAGCATCGACGCGACAAGAGCTTTCATCACGGTCTTCATGTGC
>JAPWUZ010000260.1 GCA_028275265.1 Armatimonadota bacterium
GAGTATCGTTGCGGATAATCTTCTTTACCTCGTACCGGAAGAGCCCGGGCTTACCGTTTTCGTTGACCGCAGTACCCCAACCGGTGGACCCCTTGACCGTGTAGGTCTGCGCAAACGCCGTCGTGGCCATCGCCAGAACGCCTAACCAGAACCACCTGCGTAACATGGTTACACCTCCTTGCGCGATGTAGATTACTCTCTCGCTTATCGTAGACGTTGCCGGAGAGAAAATGTTCAAGGGGGCTCAGACGTCCACGCGATAAGGCGTGAGCATCTCTGCCAAATCGTGGGTGACCTCTGCCTCCACGAGAATGCCACCCTCGGTATACTCCGCGCTATGCACACGCCCCAGTTCGTAACACTGAGCCAGCAGGTTGCTCTGGGTGTAGGGCAAGCGCACCTTCACCGGCTGTAGCAACGACCGCAACGTGGCGAGGATGTGGTTCATCAGCTCAGGAATGCCTTCCGCCTTCAGCGCGGAGATGTAAACGGCGTTCGGCGTCTCCGCCACCAGCTGGCGCAGGCGATAGGTATCTTTCACGAGGTCTGCTTTATTGTACGCGGTGATGATGGGCTTGTTGTGTGCGCCCAGCTCCGCCAGCACATTCATCACAGCCTGTCTCTGCAGCTCCAGCTGGGGGTGGCTGGCATCCACAACGTGGATAAGAAAATCGGCCTCGGTCACTTCCTCCAGAGTGGCGCGGAAAGCGGCGACCAGCGAGTGGGGCAGGTTGCGTATGAAACCGACGGTATCCGACAGCAACACGCCCCAACCGTCGGGCAATACGATGCGGCGCACGGTGGGGTCAAGGGTGGCAAAGAGATGCTCGTCGGTGTAGATATGCGCGCCCGAGAGGGTGTTCAGCAGGGTGGATTTGCCCGCACTGGTATAGCCCACCAGCGCTCCGAAGGGGAATGGTAGCCTGCGCCTGCCCTGCCGCTGCTGACTGCGCTGGCGGGCGACTTGCTCCAGCTCGCGCTGCAGGTCCGCGATGCGCTCGCGCACCTTGCGCCGATCCTGCTCCAGTTTGGTCTCGCCGGGTCCGCCGCGCACGCCGATATGTCCCGCCTGCTGTTCGAATTTGGTGTACACGCTCATCAGTCGGGGCAGCTCGTAGGTGAGCTGTGCCAGTTCCACCTGCAGCTTCCCCTCCCTGGTGTGGGCACGCTGTGCGAAGATGCGCAAAATGAGCTCGGTGCGGTCTATCACGCGCGTCTGCAGGATGTCTTCCAGGTTGCGTTGCTGTAACGGCGTCAGGTCGTCATCCACAATAACCAGGTCGGCGTTGGCCTCGCGCACCTGCGGGAAGAGCAGTTCCGCCTTTCCCCTGCCGATAAAGGTAGCGGCATCGGGGCGAGTGCGCCGCTGTCGGCTCTCACCCACTACCTCCAGACCCGCTGTATCACACAGGGCGCGTAACTCCTCCTCGACATAACTGTCCAGCTCGGGGTCGGGGTTCACATAGATGAGAAAGGCGCGCTCACGCTCCTGTACCACGTGCAGGCGCGGTGCAAGGTGCTGTACTTCGGTTGTCTCAACCGGCGGGCTGAAGTTTCGCTGCGGCATCGTTGCCTTACCTCTTCGGTGGAGATTTCAGGATAGTCCTCCAGCATTAGTATATCCCGTGCTCTTCAAGCACGCAAGGTAGTCTCAAAACCGCACTGCGTATAGCTTTACCACCGCTTCAGTGGTATACATCTCTTCCTCACTGCCGAACTGCTCGCGGACGTAGCGTCTGGTCTGTTCCATCAACTCGTGGTGCGCTTCGTCGGTAATGTCCCAGAGCTGCGAATAGGTGCGTTTGTCCAGTTCGTGCAGCACCTCGCGATGGGTGCGCCGTGCCAGCCACTGCAGGGAGGAGTGTTCAATAAGGGTAACTGCCCCACCCAGATCTCGCACAAACTCCAGAACTTCGTCTGTGCTCTGTGCCCCCAGCGTGGGGCGCAACAGTCCACGTTCGCCTGCCAGCTGGATATAGTACTCCCGCGCCGGAAAACGCTTGCCGCTCTCGTAAAGCAGGAATAACACACCGTCTTGGCGAAGCACACGCTGGCATTCCCGAAGCACCCACCGCCAGTCCGCAATCAAGTGCAATACGTGTGCCACCAGCACCGCCGAGATGGAGCGCGATCGCACGGGCAGCCGTCTCAGGTCCGCCCGTGCCACATACAGGTTGGCAGGAGGGTGCTTCTGGAAGAGACGGCGCATCATGTTGCCGGCGACGTCCACTCCCAGCACGTTCACTCCACGCCGCGCCATCGGCAGGGCAAAACGCCCCGTGCCCACCCCTGCGTCTAGGAACCAGTCTTTGCCGCTCAGAAAAGCTGTGGAGATCATCTGCTCCACCACTGCCTCGCGTACCGGCTCGGGCAAGAAGCGGGTGGCGTCGTAGTCGTCGGCAACACGGTCGAAACTCAGATACTGTATCAACGGTTTGCCTTCCACCGTTCCACAATACCGCGCACGTAGTCAAAGGATTGCGCCACGCGCTGCAGCTGTTGCTCTTCGGTCAGGTTTTCGCCCTCGATCCCTTCCAGTTCCATCGTGAACGGACCGCGAAAGCCTCTATCCAGCAGCAGGCGAAAGATTTCGGGAAAGTCCACCACACCCTGCCCCAGCGTGGGAAAGTACCACGTGCGTGGCTTGCCGTTGGTGTCTTTCAGGTGCACGCTGAACACATGGTCAAGCACCTTACGGAGCTCACTCACCGCGTCCGTGCCTTCGTTGTAGTAGTAGATATTGGCGGTGTCGAAGTTGATACCCACGTTCGGATGGGCAATCGCGCGCATGGTCTGCGATGCCACGTCGCCGTTGGTGATGAGGTCGGGATGCGTCTCCATTGCCACCTTCACGCCCAGTTGCGCGGCGATGTCGCCCATCCGGCGGACGCGGCGGTATACATCGGTCACCGGTATCTCCCCTGCGTGCACACTCACAAAGGCAATTTGCGCTCCCATTCTTTGCACAGCCTCTGCGATGCTGGCAAAGCCCTCCACGCCCTCATCCGAAGAGACATCACAGGGGCATATCACGCTGGAGATGCGCAGGCCATACGGCTCTATCTGCCTGAGCCAATCGTCAGCGTCCTCCGGCTTGCCGATGCTGACCTCGGCGTAACGGATACCGATGGCTTTCATGTGTTCAAACGCCCGCTGACGATACTTGCCGTAGCTGTACACGTTGCAGGCGATAATGATGTCGTCCATGGAAAGGTCTCCTGTGTCTGTGATGGAGAGTATATTCGCTTCGCGCAGGAGGGTTCCTTTAGACGCCTGTGATCCTGCGTAGACGACGCAGAGTGGCTCCAACCATGCCCGGCGAACGCGAAGCATCTCCCAAACGCCGCAGCAGACGGGCGAACCAGCTCCGACGGCTCAAGCCCGCGCTGGTGGCAGCTGCACGGCGGTCCTGTTCCGAAAGGCAATAATCGAAGTCACCGTGCAGTATCGCCAGCTGGAACCAGTACTCGAAAAGATGAATGTCCGCGACCTTGCCCTTCCGCAACTGCGCAGGCAGGCGGTTCAGAAGGACACGGGGCAGGTTCCACTCGCCCCGACGGTTGAGCGGGTCGGTACCAAAGAAGTCGCTCACCTTTTGCATCAGGTACAGCATTCCCCGATCGACCACCAGGTCCAGCGGAAGCGGAACGCCGATGTTCCATTCGAGGTCAATCAATGTCACCTCACCGGTAGCCTCGTTCAGCAAGCAGTTGCGCGGAGTGAGGTCCAGACTATCTGGCGGCAACCACTGGTTGCCGGGTGTGTACGCCAGGCGCCCCATCCTTTGCGTGCAAAAAGCGTTGAACTGCTCATTGTAGTGGTAGTAACCTTCCGATGCGACATGCGAAAGCAGGGTGGCGTACCACCTCAGCAGGGCAGAAGCCGCCTCCGCATAGCGTTTGTGCCACAGGCTGTCGATAAACA
>JAPWUZ010000236.1 GCA_028275265.1 Armatimonadota bacterium
ACCCTGTTGCTGCGCCTTCAACCCGAAGAACCCGTCCGGGCGGGACAACTGGCATTTGTGCTCGCGCTGGCGGTAGCGGATGCTCTCCGCGAACAGGCAGGGCTGGCGGTACAGTTCAAGTGGAGTAACGACGTGCTGGTCAATGGGCGCAAGCTGGCAGGCATCCTGATAGAAACCGCCTCCGACGCCCAGCATCAGATGTGGGCACTGGCAGGGGTCGGGGTGAACTTGCTGCAGAGCGAGTTCCCTCAGGAGATACGGGATACTGCCACTTCGGTATACTTGGAGACCGGGCGGCGGTTGTCTGTGGAGCCTCTCGCCCAACAGCTACTGCGTTCTGCCGACGACTGGATGCAGGTGTGGAGGCGCAATGGTTTTTCCGAAGTGCTGGCAGAGTGGCGCAAGGTAGATGTTACTGCTGGACACCTCTACCGTCTACCATCAGGAGAGACAGGGGTGGCACGGGGCATTGACGACCAGGGCCACCTGCAGGTCGAGGTTGCCGGGCAGGTGGTGGCTGTTACCGCCGCAGAGCCGGTGCGGGGAGTGTACGCCCCGGAAAAATGATTCCACAAAAAGGCGTCTGTGCAGGACACCTCACCTCTGACGTCGAAACGGTACATCCCCCGCAGGCGTTCTATAACACCGTGCCGGGGAACATCCACCTTTAGCCGATGGGAGGTTACCAATGCAAGTTGGATTCTACGGTCATGTCCGCCAGTACCACAACCTGAAGGCGGAGATCGATAAAGCCATCGTGGACGTGCTGGAGACGGGTTCGTACATCACGGGCCCCACACTGGAACGGTTCGAGCACGAGCTCGCACAGTTCTTCGGCATGAAATACGCGGTCGGCGTCAACTCGGGCACCGATGCCATATGGCTCGCGCTGATGGCGCTGGGTATCGGCCCGGGCGATGAGGTCATCACCGTCACCAACACCTTCTTCGCCACCGCGGAAGCCATCTGGATTGCGGGCGCAAAGGCGGTATTCGTGGATACCGAGCCCAAGACCAATAACATCGACGTCACCAAAATCGAAGCCGCCATCACGCCGCGCACCAAAGCCATCATCCCCGTTCACCTGTACGGACAGTGCGCGGAGATGGACAAAATCGCGCAAATCGCCCGCAAACACAACCTGCTGGTTATCGAGGACTGCGCGCAGGCGATCGATGCGCACGGCGATACCTTCAAGGTTGGCGAGCTTTCCGACGCGGTAGCAATCAGTTTCATCGCGCACAAGAACCTGGGCACCCCGGGCGACGCCGGTGCAGTCATCACCAACCGCGAGGATGTTGCTATCGGCGTGAAGCGACTGCGCAACCACGGCTCGCTCAAACGCTCGGTGCACAGCTTCGGTTTCAACAGCCGGCTGGATGACCTGCACGCGGGCATCCTCAGTGTGAAACTGAAATACATTCACGAGTGGAACGACCGTCGGCGGGAAATCGCGAAGATGTACACCGACGCGCTGAAAGACACCTCCCTCAAACTGCCCTATGAGCTGCCCGGTTACCGGCATGTATACCACCTGTACGTGGTGGAAACCACCAATGGCAAGCGCGATGACCTGCTCAACTTCCTGAACAAGAACGGCATCGACGCCAAGTGCCACTATCCCATCGCCATTCACCAGCAGGAGGGCTTCCCCTGGGGCAAGGAGGCAGAAATCGTGGGGGGCGTTCCGAACAGCGAGTGGAACGCGGCAAACTGCGTGTCCCTGCCGATGTTCCCCGAACTCTATCAGGAAGAGATCGACTACACCATCGAGAAAGTGCTCGAGTGGTGCAAGGCGAACCCATAGGTGATGTCCATGAGTCAGCCGGTCTATAAAGTCGTCGTGGTGGGCATGGGCAAGCGCGGGATGCACCATGCCACCACCTTCCACGCCAACCCGCGATTTGAGGTGGTGGGCATCTGCGACATTGACGCCGCCAAATTACAGTCTGCTGCTGCGCAGCTGGGCAACCCGATGACCAGCACCGATGCGGCGGAGCTGCTGGCAAAAACCAGACCCGACGTGTTCTGCCTGACCACCATGCCTAACATCCGCTATCCGATGATTAAGCTGGCGGTAGAGGCACGTGTCAAACTCATTGCCTACGAGAAGCCGATGGCGTTGAGCCTGCGGGAAGCACGGCAAATCATGGAGCTGGTGCGCAATGCGGGCGTTAAAACGGTGGTCAGCCACCAGCACCGCTACGGCGCGCACTACCAGAAGGTAAAGGAAATCATCGCCAGCGGAGCCATCGGGCGGGTGCACACGGTGTACGGGCATGCGACGGGCTGGATGCTGCACATGATGACCCACCTGATCGACTACATGCGCTGGTACAATGACAACGCCGAGGCGGAATGGGTGATGGCGCAGGCGAGCGGGCGCGGTAAGCTTTCCGACAACCATCCCTCGCCCGACTACATTGGCGGATTCATCCAGTTCGCCAACGGCGTACGCGGCATCGTGGAGTGCGGCGCGGGCGCGCCTGATGTGCCGGAAGTGGACTACTGGTGGCGCAAGGCGCGCATCGGCGCACAGGGCACGGAGGGCTTCGCAGAGGTGCTGACCGGCGGCGGCTGGCGCGCCGTGACCAAAGAGGGCGTGATACAGGCACCGGGCACGATGGACTACAACCTCGACATGCCCCCCTACATCGAGGACATGGCACGCTGGCTGGACGATGACGACGCCGTACACCCCTGCAACGGCGAGGACGCCTACAAGGGCTTCGAAATCATGATGGCGATGGTTCGCTCAGTAGTGGAGCGCGGACAGGTTGCCCTGCCCCTTCCCGACGGACCACCCGAGATCGAAGCGCTTGCTGAAGTGCTGCCGGAGAAGCCTGTGCTGCTCTCCATGCCCGAGAACCGCAAAGAGTATCCGGTGTAAAACGGCGCGGAGGAAGATGCCGGGCACAGAGTGGTGCCATGCATCTCCTCCGTCCTCTTTATTTCTGCCCTCTTACCAAACCTGCCCGAACGTGCTATAATAGAGCACCTCCCATTGCGGAGGGAGAGGTGGAGGACACATGATTTCCAAGGCGATTGGCACGGTCACCGAGGTGCGGCAGACGCGCGCGGGTGTGCAGGAGCTGGTAGTGCAAAGCGGCGAGGAGGTCCGACTCGCGCTCAATCATATCAACCTGACCGGCGTGGCAGACGTGGGGGATGCCGTGGTGCTCAACACGACGGCGACCGAACTGGACCTCGGCTCCGGTGGCTATGACTTCGTTATCCACAACCTCACCCGCCCACTGGAGCCGACCCCGATGGACGGGCACATCGTGCGCCTGCGCTACACTCCCATGCAGCACACGGTGCTGGCTGTGGAAGAGCCTGCATCGCCCCATCATGAGGTCATGCAATCTGCCAGCTCGTTACACGGGATGCCGGTGGTCTGCTGTGGACTGCACAGCCAGATAGCCGCCGTCGCCGCAGCACTGCACCACTACACTGGCGGAAAATGCCGGGTGGTTTACGTGATGACCGACGCGGCATCCCTTGCGCTGGGCGTCAGCCGTCTGGTGCCCGCGCTCAGTGAAGCGGGCTTGCTGCACGGTGTCATCACAGTGGGCCAGGCGTATGGTGGCGACTTGGAGGCGGTGAACGTCTACAGCGGGCTGCTCGCCGCGAGGCATGTGATGGGCGCGGATGCAGCTATCGTCTCGCAGGGGGTAGGCAATACCGGCACGGCAACCGCCTTCGGCTTTTCTGGCATTGACCAGGGCATCGCTCTGAACGCGGTTGCCTCGCTGGGGGGTATTCCTATCGCCTGCCTGCGCATCAGCTTTGCCGACCCCCGCCCACGTCACTATCGCGTGAGCCACCATACACTGACTGTGTTAGGCAAGGTCACACTGGCTCGCTGCCACGTACCGGTGCCGGAGCTCAACCCCCCCCGTCTGTGGGAGGTTTTGGGACAATTGGAAGAACATGGCATCGCCGCCAAGCACCTGGTGCGAGTGCTGGATGGCTCAGCAGCGCTGGAGGTGCTGCGAAAACATCACATTCATGTGACCACCATGGGACGCTCCGTGCTGGAAGACCGCGAGTACTTCCTTGCCGCCGCGGCAGCAGGTGCACATGCTGCGGAACTGGCGGCTACACCCGAAACAGTGAGACAGGTGGGATAGACAGGTGGGATAGAAAAGTGAAGGAAGAGGTTATCGATTCCCTGCGAGTGTACGAAGGGCGAGTGGTGAACCTGCGGGTAGACACCGTCCGCTTGCCGAACGGTAAGATGTCACGACGCGAGATTGTCGAGCATCGCGGCGCGGTGGCCATCGTGCCCCTGCTGGAT
>JAPWUZ010000024.1 GCA_028275265.1 Armatimonadota bacterium
GATGCGCGGTTGTGCTGAAGCCCGCCAGCGCGACGCCTATCACCGCCCTGAAGCTGGCGGAGGTGTTCATGGAAGCAGACCTGCCGCGCGGCTGGCTGAACGTGATTCCCGGCTCTGGCAGTGAGGTGGGCAACGCGCTGGTGGGGCATCCGGACGTGCCGCTCATCTCCTTCACGGGCAGTGCCGAGGTGGGATGGGGCATCCAGGCGCGGGCGCCACAGAAGAAGGTGCTGCTGGAGCTGGGCAACTCGTCGCCGTTGCTGGTGTTCGCCGATGCCGATTTGGAGGCAGCGGCGCAGGCAGTCGCCACACACGGTTTTTCCCATGCGGGGCAGAGCTGTATCTCCGTGCAGCGCGTGCTGGTGCAGGAGCCGATTGCTGATGCCTTCGAGGCAATGGTTGTGCAGAAGGTGAGCCAGCTGGTGACGGGTGACCCGCTGGACGAGAAGACGCACGTGGGCCCGCTGATTACCACTGCCGACCGCGACCGCGTGAAGGCGTGGGTGGACGAGGCGGTATCGTCGGGAGCGCGATTACTTTTGGGCGGTGAGGTGGAAGGCGCAATCTTGAAGCCCACCGTGCTGGCGGATGTGACGCCGGAGATGAAGGTGTTCCACAAAGAGATATTCGGACCGGTGGTGGGCATCACGCGCTTCCGCACGCTGGACGAGGCGGTCGAGCTGGCAAACGCCACCGAGTACGGTCTGCAGGCGGGGGTGTTCACAGCTTCTATCCATACCGCGTTTGAGATAGTGCGCCGGCTTCGCTTTGGCGGTGTGCTGATTAACGAGGCGCCCACATACCGCACCGACCAGATGCCCTACGGCGGCGTGAAAGCCAGCGGCAACACGCGCGAAGGCCCGCACTACGCCATCCGCGAGATGACGGTGGAGAAGCTGGTGGTTCTGAACGGCGTGGGTGTGTAGTTGCTATAGCTTCAGCAAAGCCAGCTCCAGCCCCGGCACCGACACCACATGTCTGCGCTCGTTGAAGCGCACCGTCAATCGCTCACCATTCTCCGCAAGGTTCCACAACGCAACCGTGCGGATGCGCGGATACCAGGCACATACCACCGGCTTGTCCTCTTCTATCCAGGGCGTCGCCTTCAGCGTGGCAACGACCTCTCGTTTCAGCTCGAAGAGAGCGGGCAGCGATTCCTCCACCCGGCGTACTTCTCCCTCGGTAGGCACGTGTGAGCGCACCACGCGAATGGCTCTGGAGCCTTTCCATGCCGATGCGGGCAGCTCTGTGGCGTCCTGGTCGCTCAGAAAGACCCAGCCCTCGCGCGGCGGTTTGTCCACCACTTCGAAAGGCACTCCCATCGCCAGAAAGAGGCTGTAAGGGTTATCGTCGCCTACGTATCGCCCGGCCTCGCCCCAGAAGTGTTTGAGATGCCCCGTCATGCGCTGTCCAGCGAGCTGCTGGTGCAGGCGTGCCTGCTGGCGCATGGCGGGTGCCAGAGTCTCCCAGTGGCTACGGGGGAATGGGGATAGACCGGACATGAACATGGTGTGACGAACATCTGCCAGCGTGGAGATAACCAGCTTGGCTGCCATATTGCGCGCTGCGAGGCTATTTGCAGGATAGGCAGTGGTCTCGCTGTAAGCCAGTTCCGGGCGTACGAACCGACGGTGAAACAGCACGCTGAACAGCTCGTTGGTTTTTCCTTTCACGTTGCCGAACGAGCCATCGTCGAACATGCCCTCTCCGACGCGGAACGGTACCTTCGAGTAGTCGCTGAGACGGACCCCTGCCTTCTCTGCGCCCATAAACATGACCATGATACCCAGCTGCAATCCGGGTGCAGCCTGCTGCAGAGCGCGGAAGCAGTCCCTTAACTCGTCGCAGTGAAAGTGGCACCAGTGGCGCAGGACAGGTGTCAGTTTGCGGTTCTGCACCGCATGGAGCAGCTCCTCCCAGTGCGCCCCGCTGTATCCGTAACGTCGCAGGAACTGCTCTCGGTGACGGTCGCAAAAGCAACCACCGACAATGCCCGGCGACTGCGCGAGGCGAAAGTCGTCATCCAAAAACACCTCGCGAAAGCCGTGCTGTGCCAGTAGCCGCAGTGCCTGCTGGTTCTCTTCGCACGCCGGAGGGTGAAGTGAGGTACCCGCATACATTGAACCGTCAGGACGTACCCCCATTTTCCAGTGCGTGGGAGGGGTCAATGGCACGTTTCCGTGCATCGCGCCCAGGGAGTCGCCGGGATGCCCCAAGGGCACATTGATTATTCCCACGCTCATCCCGCGCCGGAGTATCTGCTCTCGCCAGCGCACCAGCTGCTCAATAGGGTAGTGCCAGTAACCGTAGAGAAAGCCAGCCAGCCACACCTTGTGGACGCCCGCTTCCTTCACCGTGTCCAGCAGGCTGGCATCGGCCTCCAGAGCATCGGGGGAAAGGCAAAGATGAAACTGCCGCTCCATCGTAACCTCCTGTAGAATGGTGGGCAGGGTCGTCACCGTGTCTTGTTCGGTGTTACTTCTATCGCCTGCACAAACGCCTCCACCTGTCTGGTATTCTCGCCCTCTGTCACCTGCGCGCCGGTGAAGCGGATGCGGATGATGCCCCGAGCAGGCGTTACGTTTCTGAACACCAAATCCGTGGCGCGGTTCGTTCCGCCCGCTGCCTTCACCACATCGAAGTCGTTGGCGACCTGCTGTCCGTTGATGGAGATGTGGAAGCGGTTGCCTTCTGTTCCACCTCGAGCGGCGAACTTCAGGCGGACGTCATACCGTCTGGTTGGGTTGACCGTCATAACGACCCAGAAGTCTTTGCCATGCACGCCGTAGCGGTACAGTTCGGGGTCTCGCGTACCCGCAATCGGTTGCTGAACGGGCGTTGTCCACCAGGACTCGGCGACCGAATCCTTGCACGAACCGCATCGGATGACGAACTCGGTGCCCGGTCGCCACCGGTTGCCGCGCGAGTCGCGGTAGTCCTCGCGAGCGGTGTAACCGAAAAGCATTCGCTGTGGCTGTGTAGGCCCCGTGCCCGACGGGAAGTGGTGCTTACCCTCTGCTGCTGAGAACTGCACCTCAGAGACGGAGACGCGCGTTCCCTTCGAATAGGGGTTGCCTGCGCCACGAGCCACTATCCTCAGCGTATGCCTGCCGGGCGCTAGCCCGTTCCTGTAGTAAAGCACCTGTTTCTCACGCGCGGTGGGGTTCCAGCAGTCGATATGCACCAGCTGCCTCTGCCCGTCCAGGTACACATCCGCCAGCCCGCCGAACGGATCGACGTTCCCGATGACGCGCACCTGATTACCCTCAAAGGTAGCGGTGAACGCCGCGCCCGCGTTCTGCGTCGCGCGCGTACCGTCCGGCAAGGTTTGCCAGTCTCCCTCGTAGCGCAGCTGGCTCGCTTCGATCACCTGCTGCGGGTCGTCGCCGGTGACCACGATGCGTTTTGCGCCGTCATGCCGGATATGCACGATGGTGTCGCCGTTTGGCAGGCGTTTCATCGTGTAGCCGTTACCGCGCAAGTCTCTGCGCAGGCGCAAAGGTTTCCCGTCTGCACTGACCGAAGCAGGCACAAATGCCAGCCGCAATACGTCCACCGTGTTTGCCGGGGCGTCGAACGTAGAGTATTCGATTCTGCCCTTGCCGTACACGACCGAGTTCACCACCGCCGTGGAGCGCACGATGTGGTTTTCACGGTTCGCGCCCAGCTCCTCCGGCAGCCATGCGATTGCCCAGAGTATATGGCGCAGGGGCAAGGGATGCGCGATATTAAGCCAGTCCCCGTTGACGATGACGCCGCCGTCGATGTTGTCTTCGCTCACTCCCGTCTCGTGCCCGTCGTAGGTCTGCAGCACCATCATGCGGTATGCCAGTTCGCGGCACCATGCATCATTGGCTTCCACGCCATGACGTGCCAGCACGGGGGCAAGGCACAGTGGTGCATACCACAGCGAGCGTCCGCAGCAGTTGCAAGCTTCGGGGAACGCCCATGCGCCGCTGTAGACATCGCCGCTGGACTCCGGGTTGACGCTGGAGCGATTCAGGAAAAGGGTCAGGATATTGCGCACGTCGGTGCGCCAGCTGGGGAACTCCTCTTTATGCGCCAGCAGGTAGTGCGCGGCATCGGGGGTGGTCAGGCAGTTTTGCACCGGGTTTTCCCAGTCCCAGAAGTATCTGCCCCAGGTGTCGTTCACATACCATGCCGGCAGCAGCTTCTCGCGCAGATACCGCCTGCCCGCATCCCGCGCCCGCACGATCTCGCCGTTTTTCCCCGTGTAGCCGAGCCGAATCAGCTCGTCTAGAAACGCCAGTATCATCGTCACGCCGCCGGTCATCTTGTTGTTTTTCCATGGGGCGGATTCGGGATTGGCGTAGCGTCCCCAGGGGTCTTCGCCGGGCGTCAGGTTGCACTTTTGGGCGAAGACATCGCCCCAGTGTTTGGCTATTTCCCACCAGCGGCTATTGCCCGTGACCTGGTACGCCCGCAGCAGCGCATAGCCCACCGAACCGCACAGGTCGAGCTGGATCATGCCGTTGGGGTCTGCCTTGCCATACGCCTTGCCCTTGACGGGTACGCTGATGAAGAAGCGCGGCCAGTCGTGGTCGGGAGGCGTCAGGCAGTGGTCAATCACGTAATCCGCCATGTAGTGAAGGTGTGCTATGGCGGCGGCGTCTCCCGTATAGCGGTAGTAGTCGCTGAAGCCTATCAGCACGCTGGTGGCTCGCTGACCGATGTCACCGTTCATCCAGTCTCCCGGGTCGCGAGGCGTGATGTTGCCCTGCGCGTCGATCGCCCACAGGCTGGTAAAGACGTAGTGCGGGTAAGCGGCAACGGCGTTACTGGTATCGGTCCACGGAAATCGTTTCAGCGTTTCGGCGGCGATACGCACGCGCCAGTCGCATTGCCCGTTTAACCCATCGTACCACGGGGCGATGACCCCGTACTGGTCGTGAACCGCCTGATGCGCATAGTAGCGGGGCTGGTTCTGGGCGGAGGCTGCGGTTGCCAGCATCGCGAGGGAGACAATACCCAGTAGCATGACAGGATGCATGAAGGACTCCGGCATTATGGAACACTCCTCTCTTCTCTGGAAGGCTCATCGTCGCCTAGTTGTTCGCCAACCCATTGCAGAACCCTTTCCGCGAGGGCTACGGCTCTTCGGTGCTTGCTATCGCGGGTCAAACTGCGGGATGCGCAGCTGCTTTCCCCCCTGAAGTGCGCTCTGGTGGGCGATGATGCCCGGCGACGCTCCGAAGTTGCCACCGACGACGCCGATACGCACCTTTCTGGTTCGTTCCTGATGAACGCCCGCCATCAGCGGTGCAGCGGCTAATCCTGCCGCCAGAGTTCCGCTCCAGCGCAGAAAATCGCGCCGGGAGAGGTCGTGGTGCGTTTTGTCGGTTTTCATGGTGTCATCTCCTTGACGGTAGTTCCCTGCGTAACCGTCCATGGGAAGGCTACGGACTCGTGTTGGGGAACAGTTCTCTGTTGGCATGGGGGTCTCCTGCAGGAAGTAAACGCATGCGGGGTAGTACAACCATACAACGATACAAGGAAGACCCGACATCATCTCACGGCGCACCACCCTGTCCAATGACGCGCAGGCGGGAAGCAGGAGACGCCCTACACGCTCGCCAAACAGATATGGTAACATCTTCCGCACCAGTGTGGGTTCGTAGGCTGGCAGTGTGCTTTTGCTCAGTATACCGGTGAAACCGAGTTCATCAAGGAGAAACGTTATGCCCGACGCCATACTGATAGAGGGAATTACCTTTCATGCCTATCATGGTGCTTCCGACGAAGAGCAGGCGGTGGGGCATCGCTACAGCGTGGACATTGTTCTGGAATACGACATCCGTTCCGCCGCCCAGAGCGATGACCTGACGAAGACCATCAACTACTCGGCGGTGGCGAAGCGCGTGTTAGCCATCGGCACGGAGAATCAATTTCGGCTCATCGAAACGTTAGCCGAGCGAATCGCGGAGGACATTTTGCAGAACTTCCCTGCGTCGGCGGTAGAGGTCACCGTGCGCAAGCTGCTGCCTCCGATGAAAGTACCGGCACAGGCAACGGGTGTGCGGATACAGCGGCGGCGATAGGTTGCAACATCTTCCTCTGTCATGTTACAATAAACCGGTACTTCTGGGGGGAGGGTTTCGATGATTATCGGCTTAGGCGCAGACCACGCTGGTTACCACCTGAAAAACATTGTACGCTCGTACCTGCAGCAGCAAGGCATCACCGTACGCGACTTTGGCACTCACACCGACTCCCCATGCGATTACCCCGACTTCGCGATGATGGTGGCTAACGCGGTAGCACAGGGAGAGTGCGATTTGGGTATACTCATTTGTGGCACGGGCGTGGGGATGAGCATCAGCGCGAACAAGGTCAAAGGCATTCGCGCCGCGCACGCGCAGGACCCTGTAACCGCCCGGCTGTCGCGCCAGCACAACGATGCGAACGTGTTGTGTATGGGCGGGCGCATTGTCGGCGCCGAGCTGGCAATGGAAATCGTGAGCGCATTTCTCAATGCTTCGTTTACCGACGAGGAGCGACATGTCCGTCGGGTACACAAGGTGAAGATGCTGGAGAAACGCTATACCGAGGGAGAAAGCGAACGTGAGCCTACTGGATAACCGCCTCGGCATGCATTACCACCGAACCGCTCCGCTATCCGAAGTGGATCCGGAAGTATTCGCTGCGATTGAGAACGAGAAGAAGCGTCAGCACAATCATATCGAGCTCATCGCCTCTGAAAACATCGCCAGCAAAGCGGTGTTGGAGGCAATGGGTTCGGTGATGACCGACAAGTATGCAGAAGGCTATCCCGCCAAGCGCTACTACGGCGGTTGCGAGAATATGGATGTGGTGGAGAGCCTCGCTATCGAGCGAGCGAAGCAGCTTTTCGGGGCGGAGCATGCCAATGTACAGCCCCACTCTGGCGCACAGGCGAATCAGGCGGTGTACAGTGTGGTGCTGCAGCCGGGTGATACTTTCCTCGCGATGGACCTGTCAATGGGTGGGCATCTCACCCACGGGAGCCCGGTGAACTTCTCGGGCACATTGTATCGCGCGGTGCACTACGGCGTGCGTCCGGATACCGAAGAGATAGACTATGACCAGGTGCGTGACCTTGCCCGGCAACATCGCCCCAAGCTGATTGTGGCGGGTGCCAGCTGCTATCCGCGCATCATCGACTTCGCCGCCTTCCGCGAGATTGCCGATGAGGTGGGCGCGAAGCTGATGGTGGATATGGCACATATCGCCGGTCTGGTGGCAGCAGGCGAGCATCCATCGCCCGTCCCCTACGCCGATTTCGTCACCACCACCACCCACAAGACTCTGCGGGGTCCACGCGGAGGGATGATACTGTGCAAGGCGGAGTACGCTCAGGCGATCGACAAGGCGGTGTTTCCCGGAATGCAGGGCGGACCGTTGATGCACATTATCGCGGCAAAGGCGGTCTGTTTCAAAGAAGCCCTGCAGCCGGAGTTCAAGCTGTATCAGGCGCAGATTCGCCGGAACGCCCGTGCGCTGGCGGATGGATTGGCTCAGCGTGGTTTTCGGCTTGTCGCCGGAGGGACGGACAATCACCTGATGCTGATAGACCTGCGCCCACAGAAGATCACCGGTCGTAAAGCGCAGGTGGTGCTGGATAGCGTGCATATCACCGTCAACCGCAACATGATACCCTTTGACCCCGAGAAGCCCTTCGTCACCAGCGGCATTCGTCTGGGTACACCGGCAGTAACCACGCGCGGTATGGCGGAACCGGAGATGCAACTGATCGCCGATTTGATTGCCCGCACGCTGGAGGCACCGGAGGACGCGGCGCAGCTGGATGCAGTGCGTCGGGAGGTGCTTGCCCTCTGCGACCAGTTCCCGGTACTGGCATAATGATAAGTGGGGAGTGAAAATGGCGGACACGAGACCATCGTGGGACGAGTATTTCATGCGCATCGCCAAAGAGGTCGCCACACGCGCCACTTGCCCGCGGCGGTCGGTGGGGGCGGTGATTGTGCTGGATAGACGCATTCTCACCACCGGCTACAACGGTGCGCCGCATGGGCTGGCACACTGCACCGAGGTGGGCTGTAAAATCGTGGACGGGCACTGCCAGCGCGCCCTGCACGCGGAGCAGAACGCCATTCTGCAGGCGGCACTGAACGGGGTGTCCACGCGCGGTGCAACGGTATATGTGACCTGCCAGCCCTGCAACGCCTGTGCCAAGATGATTATCAACGCGGGTATCGAGCGTGTGGTATTCGAAGGAGACTATCCAGACCCCTTTGCGATGGAGCTGTTCGAGGAGTCAGGGATAGAGCTCGTGCGGTTGCGCGACGGGGTCGCGGAGAGCATCTTCCCTGGCAAGAGGAGAGAACGCCGGTGCGAGTAGCCCTTTTTGCCTTCATCATCGCGATGATAATTGCCACGCTGGTGACACCTGCGGTGCGGACGTTTGCCATACGCATGGGCGTGATTGACCAGCCGGACGAGCGCCGTGTGCATCGCAAGCCCACGCCGCGTTGGGGTGGCATCGCCATTTACGTCGCTTTCTGGACAGCGGTCGTGCTGATATCGCTGTGGCTGGGGACGTGGAGCAATGCGTTGACGGCGATTCTGGTGCTGGGAACGGTCATCGCGCTGTTCGGCATGGTTGACGACAGGTATCAGCTCAGCCCATTGTGGCAGATGCTGATATTGCTGGGGGCAGGGGTGGGTCTCACTCTGTTCGGCATCCGCATTGAGGGCGTTACTCATCCTTTCGCTCCGCTGATGCCCGGTGAATACCGCCCGGAGTACTGGGTGCCGCTCGGTTTATGGAGCGTTCCGGTCACCGCGTTGTGGGTGTTTGTGGTGACCAAAACGGTGGATGCGATCGACGGGCTGGATGGGCTGGCGGCCGGTGTGACCGCGATTTCCGCAAGCACGCTGACCCTGATGGCGGTGTCGGAGAAGCAACCGGCGATAGCCATTCCTGCCGCTGCGCTGGCTGGTGCGTGTGTGGGCTTTCTGCGTCACAATATCAACCCCGCTTCTATCTTCATGGGAACTGTCGGTGCGCAGTTCATCGGCTTTGTACTGGCAACGCTGGCGATAGTGGGTACGTTCAAGGTAGCTGCCACCATCTCGGTGCTGGTGCCCTTACTGGTGCTGGGAGTGCCTTTCTTCGATGCTTTCTTTGTGGTTTCGCGCCGCGTGTTGGCACGCCAGCCTCTGCATAAGGCGGACATGAGGCACTTTCACCACTGGCTGGTGGGACGGTTGGGACACCGGCGCGCTGTGGTCGTTATCTGGTGCATTGGGCTGCTGTTCGGCGCAGCTGCTTTCACCCTGTACCGGATGACGAGGTAGCTGCACATGACATCCCCTCTACACGTGATGACGGTGTTCGGCACGCGCCCCGATGCGGTGAAGATGGCACCGGTGGTGCTGGAACTGCAACGGTATGAGCCGCACGTGCAGGTCAAGGTCGTGGTGACCGGTCAGCACCGTGAGATGCTGGACCAGGTTCTGCAGGTCTTTCGTATCACGCCTCACCACGACCTCAACATCATGCAACACGGGCAAACGCTGACGCAAATCACCGTGCGGGTGCTGGAGGGAATGGATGCCCTGCTTCGGGCGCAGAAACCGCATGTGCTGCTGGCGCAGGGTGATACCACCACCACCTTTGTGGCCGCACTGGCGGCGTTTTACCATCAGGTGGCTTTTGGGCACGTGGAGGCAGGTTTGCGTACCTACCACAAGTATAACCCGTTCCCAGAAGAGATGAACCGTCGGCTGGCGGGAGCCATCGCCGATTTCCACTTCGCCCCCACCCCGAAAGCGCGAGAAAACCTTTTGCGTGAAGGAGTGCAGCCCGAAAGCATCTGGGTCACCGGCAACACCGGTATCGACGCCCTGTTGATGGTGGCGGAGAAACCCTATCCGATGACCGACCCGTTGCTGCAGCAGGCACTGGCGTCGCCGTTGCGTACCGTCCTGCTCACCGCACACCGTCGTGAGAACTGGGGTGAGCCGTTGCGTCGTATATGTATAGCGGTCAGGAGGCTGGTGGAGCGCTTTGAGGATATTCAGGTGGTTTTCCCCATGCACCGTAACCCGCTGGTGCGCCAAACAGCGACGGAGGTGCTGGGCGGGGTAGCCCGCGTCATCCTGACCGACCCGCCCGACTATGCGCCGTTTGTGAAGTTGATGCAGCACTCGACCCTCATCCTCACGGATTCGGGCGGCGTGCAGGAGGAAGCTCCCAGCCTGGGAAAGCCGGTGCTCGTGCTGCGTGAGACCACCGAGCGACCAGAAGGGGTGGAAGCAGGAACTGCCCGGCTGATAGGCACAGATACCGAGCGCATTGTGGAGGAGGCAAGCCGCCTGCTGACCGATGAAGAAGCTTACGGACAGATGGCGCGTGCGGTAAACCCGTATGGTGACGGCAAGGCGGCTCAGCGCATTCGGCAGGTGTTGTTCGAGTATTTCGGGGTAAGCGCATGAACGACTGGTACTCCTGGCAGAGCAGGGTGCGTTTCATTGCCCGTACGACGGGCGTGTTCATCTTGCGGGTGGTGGCGATAGCGCTGGCGGTGTATGTGGTGGTGCGCATTCGCTCCATCCTGGTCACGCTCATCGTGGCGGGGCTGTTTGCCTATCCAGCGGGGTGGCTGGTTCACCTGCTCTGTCGCCTGTTGCCATCGCGCGTGCCGCGCAAAATAGCGCGTCCGTTCGTCACGCTGGCGGTGTTTGTGCTGTACGGCTACCTGACCTACCTCAGCATCCGGATACTCATCACGCCGTTCCAGTCCGAAATGCGTGCTCTCATTGCGAACTGGCCCCTGTATCAGCAGGAGATACAGCAGCTGGCACGGGATGTGCAGGAGTGGTACCGGACGCTGCCTCCCGATGTGCGCCGCCTGATAGAAAGCCAAAATGTGACGGGAGTGGTGGAGCTCTCCCGGCAGTGGGCGACGGGGATAGTGACCGCTTCGGTATCCTTAGTGGGGCACATTGTGGAGATTGTACTGATACCAGTGCTGGCTTTTTACTTTCTGACCGACTCGCGGAACATCAAACATGAGTTCGTGGCGCTGGTGCCTCGGCGCTGGTGGCGAGACACCCTGTGGCTGATGCGGCAGGCGAACCTGATTCTGGAAAACTACGTGATTGGGCAGATTATATTGTGTCTGATTGCCGGGGTGGTGGTGGGCATCGGGCTGGCTTTGCTGGGAGTAAAGTATGTGCTGGTGCTGGCGGTACTGGCAGGCATCACCCGTGCTATCCCCATCATCGGTCCGATACTGGGGGGTATCCCTATCGTTTTACTGGTGGTGTTACAGTTCCCGAATAACCTGATGGTGGCAGTGCATGTGTTGCTGTTCTTCAGTGCTTTGCATTTTATCGAGAGCAAGCTCATCCTACCCATCCTCATCGGCGAGCGGGTGAAACTGCATCCGGTGACGGTGATACTGGTGTTGCTTGCCGGTGCGCAGTTTTTCGGGCTGATGGGGATGTTTCTCGCTCCCCCTGTGGCAGCCATTATCCGCGTGGTATTGCATCGCTACTGGATTGCTCCCCAACGCACAAAGAGCCCGACCTTCAGAACGGAGGAAGTCGTCAGGACATGAACATGGTAGAAGCTGTGGTGCTCGGCATTTTGCAGGGGCTGGGCGAGTTTTTGCCCATCTCCAGCTCGGCTCACCTGCTGATTGCACCCTGGTTGTTTGGTTGGCAGGAGGGCACTCCGCAAGAGAAACTGGTGTTTGACGTTGCGCTCCATCTCGGTACCACGGTGGCGGTCATCGGCTACTTCTGGCAGGATTTGCGGCGCATTTTCGGTTCACTGCTGCGCCCGGCGAACCCTCATGCGGATGATCGTCGCATGGCGTGGATGATTCTGCTGGCGTGTGTGCCGGGTGCGGCGGCGGGTGCGCTGTTCGAGGACGTTATTGAGCAGAGCATCCGCACGCGCATCGCGCTGATTGCCGTGCTGCTGATGGCGATGGGTGTCGTGCTTTTCCTTGCCGACCGCTTTGGCAGGCGCGAGCGTTCAGTGGATTCCCTGCGCACCGTCGAGGGTTTTCTAATCGGTTGTGCGCAGGCGCTGGCGCTGATACCCGGTGTCTCGCGTTCGGGGGCGACGATTACCGCGGGGTTACTGCTCGGCTTGACGCGCGAGGCGGCGGCGCGGTTTTCGTTCCTGCTTTCCGCGCCGATTACCTTAGGAGCCACGCTGTGGACGTTTCGCCATCTGGTGAAATCGCCACCCGCTGGGAACCAGCTGATGGTGATGGTGGTGGGCGTGCTGACCTCCGGCATCGTGGGCTATCTGTCCATCGCTTTTCTGCTGCGTTATCTGCGCACGCACTCGGTGAATCTGTTCCTGTGGTACCGACTGGCGGTGGGGCTGCTGGTGCTGGCGGTGTGGTGGATGCGTCGATAGCGTGAGAATGACAAGGAGGAACACCAAATGCGTGCGGTTATAGCCTTACTGCTGTTACTGGTCAGCGTCTTACCGGCGGATAGCCAGGTACCTGCCCTGCAGAGCCTGACGCAGCTGCGCAACGAGGTGACGCGGCGCGAGTCCAGCAGCGACCCCGACTGGCGCAACGGCAACCGCGACGCCCGCCCCATCGAGCCGGGCCAGACGCTGGTGCTCGCCGACCTGAAGGGACCGGGCGAAATCACGCACATCTGGTGCACCGTCGCTGCCGCCGAACCGCAGTACTCGCGCCTGCTGGTGCTGCGAATGTACTGGGATGGCGAGGAGCATCCTTCGGTGGAGTGTCCGCTGGGCGACTTCTTCGGGCTGGGGCATGGCTGGGATGTGTCTTATGACTCTCTGCCCGTACGGGTGACCGCCAACGGCAGGGCGCGCAACTGCTACTGGGTGATGCCCTTCCGCAAATCGGCGCGAATCACCGTCACCAACGAGGGACGACTGCCCGTGCGCCTGTTCTTCTACGCCATCGACTGGCGGCAGGTGCCCAGCCTGCCCAAAAACACACCCTACTTCCACGCGATGTATCGGCAGGAGTTTCCCACCGTGATGGGGCACAACTATCTTATCGCCGATATCGAGGGGCGCGGGCATTACGTGGGCACGGTGCTCAGTTGCCGCCAGCTTGCCCGCCGGTGGTGGGGCGAGGGAGATGACTTTTTCTTCATCGACGGTGAGCAGGAACCGAGCCTGCGCGGCACAGGCACGGAGGACTACTTCTGCGATGCGTGGGGCTTCCGCCAGCATTCGGGCCCTTTCTACGGCGTGCCGTTGATGGAGGGCGACACCGTCGGGGCGCGATCCAGCGCGTTCCGCTGGCACATCAACGACCCCATCACGTTCCGCAAGTCGTTGCGTTTCGAGATGGAACACAAGGGTGCCACCAGCAAGCCAGACGGCAGCCTGCAATCGGGCTTCGAGGAGCGCGAGGACGATTTCTCGTCTGTGGCTTTCTGGTATCAGCTGGAACCCCACAAGCCCTTCCCACCGATGCCGAAAGGCTACGCCCGCGTGTTCCACACCGCCGCCAACAACGGCACGGAGGCGGAAACGCTGCTGGAGAAGGTCACGGTCAGCGCGGGCAGGGTGGAACGGCAGGAACTGCCCCTGTTCAGCGGTGGGGCGCAACTATTCTGGACGCCAGACACGGAGGGACAGACGCTGAGCCTGCCCATCGAGGTGAAACAGGTTGGGAGGCACGTGCTGTTCCTGGTTACCACCTACTCGTTCGACTTCGGCATCTTTGACCTGGAGCTGGACGGCAAGCCGCTCGCGACGTTTGACCTGTACGCGCGCAGTCCCTACCTGCACGAACAGGTGGTGGAGCTGGGCTATCTGGAGCCGGGCACCTACACGCTGACCCTGCACAACAAGGGCAAAAACGCCGCTTCGAAGGGCTATTTTCTGGGGATCGACGCGCTTTTCGTGCGTCGCATGGTGCAGTGACAGGAAACAGCGGTTGGGGGATGTGCCTGCCCATAAAACGGCGATGGGGGACGCGCCTGTGCGTGAACGACACGATAACCGCATCGGGGCAACGATGGGGGCAACCACAGGGGCAACCACATCGACGACACGGGCAACCACAAGGGTTGCCCCTACGGTGGGGGATGTGGTGGGTGCGTTTAAATCTAAATCCATCACCACGGTTTTGTATACGCGCGGGGTCAAACAATCGGGATGGCCTCCGTTTGTCGGACGTCTGTGGCAGCGTAATTATTACGAACACATCATCCGTGATAAGAGGGAATTGGAACGCATCCGCACGTCTCGAATCCGCTCGAACGAAAGGGTCTGGTCAAAACTCGTCGTATCGGACGGGCAAAAGCCTATCGCCTTTCCGACCAGGAGGAGACGCTTCCACCCACGTAACGTTGTGCTCTAACGACGAAGCCCGAGGTTGACATCATCCCGTTCGGGGGTATACAATGGGTATGGGTGGTGAGCCAGGCGTGAAGACGTCCGAACAGCAGCAGATACTGGAAGAAATAAGGCGGCTCGAGAGAGACCTGTATTATTTGAGAACCAGGCTAGCAGCTCTCAGAACGAGAGAACAGCTGTGCCGTTGTACGGATTCAGAAACAGGTGATTCCGGTTCGCCTTCTCTGGCGGATTTAATCGCCGCGGTAGGCAGGCACTCCAAAGGTGGCAACAGCGTCGCAGACGTACAGCTGGAGCGCGAGCGGTGAAGCTGGTTGTCGATAGCAACATTTTCATCAGCGCTCTCGACCCCAACGACGTGTTCCATAGCCAGTGCTACCCTGTGCTTGAAAAAATGCTCAGTGCGCAGCTAGAAGCCGTGTGTCCCGTTTTGGTGCTCGCGGAGGTCACCTGTGTTATTCGGAGAAGAACGGGCTCCGAAGGCGTAGCAGCAGCCGTCTGCCACCAACTCGGTCGATGGTCATCGATAAACTGGACTGACGTCACACTGGACGTGGCGGAGTCTGCCAGTCTATTGGGAGCGCAAATCGGAGTGAAAGGAGGTGATGCTATTGTTCTGCAGGTTGCATTAGAGTATGGCGTACCGCTGTTGACGCTGGACAAAGAGATGAGGCTAAAAGCCCCGCCAAACGTGACGGTCATTACGCCGTCCGATATCGCGTAAAGCCGTGCTTCACATCTGCAGTATCTCCAGCGGCAGTGAACATGCATCGCCCCAGGTCTGCAAGGCGACGGATTTCCACTGGATAGTCCAGCAACATGCAGAACTCCAAATCTGGCTTCATCTTACTCTCCTTCAGGCAGGGGTCTTCCCTCTGCTTCATACAGGAAGCTGCGAACATACACCGCAAGAATCACTCCTCCGGCAGCAGCAGGCGAAGCAGCTCCTCTTCCGCCTCCTTTGTCCAGAAGCGACCGTTCTCCAGTTTGGCGTAGACGGTAGGGAACTTCTCCTTCAGCTCCGCCAGCGACATGAGCGGCAGGTCGGGTATCTGCGGGAAGATGACCGTCTTGCCCGGGAAGCGCGCCTCCATGAGAGCTTTGATGCCTTCGTGTGCCGCCTTCATGCCGCCGATGGCTGCCAGCGAGGCGCGGGTCTGCAATTGACCGCTTTCCATCTGCTCCAGCGTCAGGCGGATGTCCGCCAGCGATGAGCCACTGCTGCCGAAGAAGCGCACACCACGCCCGCAAATGGCGTTTGCATCCAGACAGGCTTTGACGCCGCGCGCCACCCCCGCGAAGATGTTATACACACCGCCATCGGCGAGCAGCTTCGCGGAGTCCGCCACCACATCCGCCACTGGTACCATGTTCACGATGTCGGTGAAGCCCTTGCCGTCGGTGAGTTCCAGCAACCGCTGGTGGAAAGCCTGTGGCTCGAACTCTTTCGGGTTGAGGATGGCGAAGCGGATTCCCCGCTGTTCGGCAGAGGAAGCGTAGCGCTCGCGCACCGCTTCGAGGCGTACGGCGTCCACATCCGTTGCCACGATGAGGGCAGGCGGGTTCGGATGCTGTACGGCGCGTTGCACGTGCATCTGCCCCATCGGTCCACCGCCGCCCACTATCCAGCAGGTACCTCCCGGCAGGAGGTCGCTGCGCAGCGGGATGGCGTTCGCATCGGCAAGGTTGTCGCTGAACGCGCCGACCACCCAGAGGCTATCGTAGTGGATGCGCCCGATGTCCAGGCTCAGGCAGCGTTCGAACGGGGTATGACGCAGTATCCACAATACGCCACCTTTTGCCAGCAGGTCAGCCACGCCCTCAATCGTTTCGGGAGGCAGTTCGCCGATACACAGGATGTCGTTGTAACCGCCTTCCGGGGCATGTCGGCGTGCGGCGTCTACGGTCGCTTCATCTTCCACCATCTCCATGCCCGCCTCGGTAACCAGCCTGACCAGCTCGGCACGCACCTGTCCCCCCGCACCGAGGGCGACCACCTTGCGTGGACGACGGGTATCGGTGATGGCATCGCCCAGCGCAAAATCGGTGTGCGGGATGCGCTCGCCCATCACCAGCAGCGCCACACCGTCATGCTGGATGTGCTGGCGGCGTTTCTGGGAATAGGATGCCACCACGCACGCCCACGGCTCCACCAGCGCGGCTTCCACGTAGCCGTCCTCGTCCCGGATGGGTAGCAGGTAGCAACCTTCGTCCCCTTCGAGAATCTCCTTGCCAATGATGCCGTATTGTGTCATTGCGCCGGGTAACACATAGCCGTAGGCAATGCTCTTACCCTGGTAAAACACATCTGCCTGCACGATGAACCGTTGCCCGACGTGGAAGCGGTCTTGCAGGTTCTTGCCTACCTTTACCACGGTGCAGGACACCTCATGCCCCAGCACCACCGGCTCCTTTTGCAGGTCACGCCCAACCAGCCGGGGATGCTTCTCGCCCAGCGAGACCACTTTCGTATCCGAGAAGCACAGTCCCAGCGCGTCGATACGCACCAGCAGTTCATCATCGCCGGGTTCCGGCACGGGCACCTCTTCGGGCTGTCC
>JAPWUZ010000312.1 GCA_028275265.1 Armatimonadota bacterium
CTGTCCTTTGCCGAGAACCCAACCATCTCGGTGGTAGTACCCGCCTACAACGAGGAGAACCGGCTGGGCGATACCCTGCCTGTCATATATGGCTATCTGAAAGAGCATTACCCTCAGTTCGAGCTGATTGTGGTTGATGATGGTTCCATCGACCGCACCCCTTCTATCGTTCAGGAGTTCGCGCAACAGCATCCTGAGGTTCGTCTCCTCTCCTACCAGCCGAATCGCGGCAAGGGGTACGCGGTGCGAACCGGCGTTCTGCAATCTCGCGGTGAGTGGGTACTCTTTTCGGACGCCGATTTAGCCACCCCCATCGAGGAGTTGGCCAACCTCGCTGCCAAACTGCGAGAGGGATACGATATCGCCATTGCCTCGCGAGCGGTGCGAGGGGCGAAGCTGGTCATTCGCCAGCCCTGGTACCGGGAGTTCGCTGGACGCAGTTTCAACCTCATGGTACAACTGCTGGCAGTACCGGGCATCCATGACACGCAATGCGGCTTCAAACTGTTCCGGCAGGAAGCGGCACGAGAGATATTCTCGCGTTGCGAGGAAAACGGCTTCAGCTTCGATATCGAGGTACTGCATGTCGCCCTGCGTCTGGGATACCGGATAGCGGAAGTGCCCGTGCACTGGATGCATCGCGAAGGCTCTAAAGTGCGTTTGCTACGCGACGCGGTGCGCATGTTTGCGGCGTTGCTGCGTATCTCCAGACGCCACCATGCTCTGCAGGCTATTGTGCAAGAATCCCGCCAGGCGCCATGAACCCTGCCGAATACGAACGCATGTACCGCTATGAGGACCACTACTGGTGGTTCGTCAGCCGTCGTGAACTGGTGGACTCGCTGGTACGCCGATTGCCCATACCTCCGGAGGCGGTCATTGTCGATGTGGGATGCGGCACCGGCGCGACCGCCGTGCAGCTGCAGAACTACGGCAGGGTCATCGGCGTGGATATTTCGCCTCTGGCGCTAGCGTGGAGTCGGAAGCGTGGACTGAGTAACTTGCTGCTCGCCGCGGCAGAGAGACTCCCCATTGCCCCGGAGACCGTGGACGTGATTGTCGCTACCGATATTCTGGAACACCTCGACGACGATGTGGCGGTTTTGAAGGAGTTTCATCGTACGCTGAAACGTGGGGCGTACGTGGTGGTTACCGTGCCCGCGTACAGCATCCTGTGGAGCGAACACGACCTTGCGCTGATGCATCGGCGGCGCTACGTCGCGCGAGTGCTGGCACAGCGCAGCCGAGCGGCGGGCTTCGAGATAGTCCGCCTGACATACGCCCTCTTCTTTCTGTTTCCCCTCGCGCTGGTGATGCGCTTGCTCAAACGCCGACCGCCGCCTGACAAGGACCCGGAAGCCCAGCTGCCTCCCCTGCCAGCGTGGTTGAACCATTTCCTCATCCGATTCCAGCGCATCGAGACCGCGCTGTTGACGCGCGTGCGCTTTCCATGGGGTGTTAGCGTGGTCGCTGTGCTGCGAAAGCCATGAGCGCAGAATGGATGCTGATAGCCGCGGCAGCGGTATGGACGTGGACGAACCTGATAGAACCATTTCATTTGCGCCTGCGAAAGCGTTCATGGACGCTTCCTCACCTTTCGCCTGCACTGGACGGCTTGACCATCCTGCACCTCAGCGACCTGCACATCCGCAAAATGGGTTTCCTGGAACGCAAACTGGCTCGCCTGCTCTCACAAACCTCGGCGCACATCGCGGTTCTCACTGGTGATTTGGTGGACTCCGACAGGGGCATTGCACCTCTGGTGGAAATCCTTTCCCGTGTGCGGACAACCCTGGGGGTTTATGCCGTCTGGGGCAATTCTGAGCACAAGCCTTCCCGTCTCTCCCACACCGACAGGCTGGAGCACGCGCTCAGGGAGGCCGGGGTGAATATCCTTAACAACGAAGCAAGGATGGTGCAATATCACGGTGCGATCATCTGGCTCGGAGGCGTGGACGACCCACACTCGGGTTTCGCCAACATGCCCGCAGTAATCTCCTCTTTGTCGCGCGCCGACCTGTATCTGCTACTGGCGCATTCTCCGGATATTCTGATGGAGACACTCACGGCACGCTTTGACCTTATCCTCTGCGGGCATACGCACTGCGGTCAGATACGGGTTCCATGCTGGGGCGCGCTATGGAGCCACGCCCGGCTGGGGCGATGGGTGGGCGAACCTGTTCTCTACCCCGACTATATCGCCCGCCACCTGAAACGCCCCCTGCCCCAGCCACATGTGGCGGTCTCACCAGGCGTGGCAACGGTCGGTGTCCCTCTGTTCAAGGCGCGCCTATTTTGTCCTCCGGAGGTAACCCTGCATGTACTTCGCTCTACCGCTTTTGCACCAGCGCATGCGTCGGCGCGGATTTCTCCACCTCAGGAAACATGACCAGCACGGCAGTATGGATGATGCGCGCGGTACCCTCGGTGCTCAGGTCGTCCGTGTAGATAATGAGGTCGTACGCGCCATCTTCGTCGATGTTGCGCCCAAACGTCTGATGCACAAAAGCGGCGCGTTTATGGTCAGAATCACGGATAACACGCTCTGCTTGCTCGCGGCTCAGGTTCATCTGCTCCATCACACGCCGGATGCGCACGGGCATTGAAGCCCTGAGACGTACGTTGAGCGCACGGGGAAGCAAAAAGTTTGCCCCACGTCCGAGGATGATGGCGTATCCCGCTCGTTCAATCGTCAGAACGACCTCCGCCAGGTGCTTGCGATAGCTCGGCGCCTCGATGCCCCCGATGCCGAGTAACGACTTCACGACCGCATCGATTTCGCCCTGCGCCTGTTCATCCAGCGACTGCACCATCTCCCGGCGCACTTCCGCGTGATTGGCAATGGCATCGATAATCTGCTGGTCCCAAACACGCCAGGGCTCTCCCAGCATCTCAGCCAGTTTCTGCGCGACCTCTGTTCCGCCTGTCCCCAGCTGGCGTGAAATCGTGACTACCGGATGCACTACACGCACGCGCTCGCGCTTCTGCAGCTCCTCGATGCTGCGAAGGCGTATAATCGACTCCGTAATGCGCTGGTCAACCAGTCTGGGGTCTTCCCCAATCCGAATCACCGTCATCGCCCCCTCTACACATTCTACGCTCTTCTACTTCCAGTATATCACTGCGTTCACAAAACTACCA
>JAPWUZ010000274.1 GCA_028275265.1 Armatimonadota bacterium
ACCATCTCCGTGCGCACCGACTCCTGCTCGCTGCTGGCGCCCAGGTGGTGCTTGAACTTCGCATGGGGCACGTAGTAGATAAGTCCGCCTGCCCGTCGGATGCGGTGACACAATTCGGTGTCTTCGGCGTACATGAAGTAGCGTTCGTCGAACAGCGGGAAGGAACCGTCGTGCTGCCGCCGTAGCATCACGCACGCACCCACTACCTGCTCCACTTCGCGCACGCTATCGTAGGTCCACCAAGAGAGAGTGTATCCCCCGAAAAGGCGCGTTCTGGGGAAGGCTTTAGCCAGCAGGCTCTGCTCACAGAACACCGCCCACAGCGTCAACCGTTCCGAGCAGGAAGTCTGGATGCTCCCGTCCGGCAGAATGAGCTGTCCGCCGGCGGCGTGTGCTTCAGGATGCTGGCGCATAAAGTCTATCAGAGTTTGCAGGGCGTCGGGCATGACCTCGATATCGCTATTCAGTATCAGCGCGAACTCACCCTGCGCCTGTCGCAACGCCTGATTGTTCGCCTTGCCGTAGCCGAGGTTCCGCTCGTTGGCAATCAGGTGCACCTGTGGAAACTGCTCGCGTAGCATCTGTACGCTGCCATCGGAGGAAGCATTATCCACGACCCACACCTCGAACGGCTCGCGGGGAGGATATGTGAAGATGGAGCGCAAACAAGCACGCAGGTGCTCGCGCGTATTCCAGTTGACGATGATGACGGATAAAGCTGTACTCATGCGGCCGGCGTCAGGATAGGAGCGTGGGCGGAGCAACCGCCCAACACCAGTGACGCCAGCTTATTCGCCTCCGCCACCTCGACATCCTCTGGCACGCGCTGTCCCGTCGTCACATACGAGATGGGCAGGGGATGCTTCACCGCCACGTTCAGCATGTTGCCAAAGGTGGTGCTCTCATCCAGCTTCGTCCATACCACGCGGTGCAGAGGCATTACCGAAAATCGCTGCACGATGTCATACAGGTCACGGGTTTTGGTGGTGCTGCTCAGCACCAGATGCACTTCGCAATCGCTGAGCCGTTCGCAACAGGCTTTGAGCTCGCCAATCTGCATACTGTTGCGCTGGCTGCGTCCCGCAGTGTCCACGAACACAAGGTCCATGCCGGAGAACTCGCGGACGGCGGCGGGCAGTTCGCTGCCGCTGTATACCACGCGGATAGGCACATCGATAATCTGGCTGTAGGTGCGCAGCTGCTCCACCGCGGCGATGCGGTAGGTATCGATGGTAATCAGCCCTACGCGGCGTTTCTGCAGCAGCGCATACTGAGCCGCCAGTTTGGCGATGGTGGTGGTCTTGCCCACGCCCGTGGGTCCCACCAGCATCACCACCTTTGGCTGCGCCTCTTGCAGGGTGATGGCGCCCGAGGTGATGAACCGCTCGGCAATCAGCGACTGCAGCGCGCTCTCCGAGAGGGCGTCTTCGGAAATGAACTGTAGCAATTCGCGCGCGATGGTCTCTTCTACCCCCGCCTCTATCAGCAGGGATAGCCAGCGGTTGTGCTCGGGCGTGCTGGCAGGCACCTTATCGGATACGACCGCCACGCCGTGTCGGGCAAGCTGGGCAATCATCGCTTTCAGGTTTTGTATCTCGTTCTCCAGCTGCTCGATGCGAGAGTCCGACTCCTGCGAGTCAGGGGGCGTCAGCGTGGACGCGGAGGGCTTTTGCGGGCGTCGCAGGCTCTCCAGGTCCGGGTTATCGGATGCCCAGACTTCCACCATCTCGCGCCCCCATACGCCCAGCACACGCTTGTTGACCTTGCGTGTTTGCACAATCACGGCGTCGCGTCCCAAATCGGCGCGAACCATTGCCAGTGCTTCGGTTATCGTCTTTGCCTGATATTTGCGGATATTTGCCATTTTCCTCCTCCTAAGCTGCCTGAGATACCCCTGCAAACATCGGTACGGAGACCACCGCCACCGCCTCGACGGGTACGCCGCTTGCCACCTCGTTGTAGGCGATACACGCCACCGACGGCAGCGACCGCTCTATGAGTCTACGCAGAGGGAGTCGGATTTGCGACGAGCAGAGAATGACCGGTACATAGCCCATCGCTGCCATTTGCTCCGCCTGAGCGCCGATTTCCCGCAACAACGCGCTGGCGAATGCGGTATCGATCGCCAGCTGCAATCCCGAGGCTGTGGGCTGAACGCTTTCCCGCAGGCGTCCCTCCAGCGATGGTTCCAGCGTCATCACATACAGGGTACCGTTGTTGGACAGGTACTGCCGCGTAATCGTGCGGGCGAGGGCAGCGCGCACCAGCTCGCCCAGCTGGTCGGGGTCTTTGGTACGGGGGGCGTAGTCCGCCAGGGTTTCCAGAATCGTGCCCAAATCGCGGATGGGGATACGCTCGCGCAACAGGTGCTGCAGCACTTTCTGCACTTCGCCGACGGTCATCAGGTCGGGAACCAGCTCCTGCACCACGGCGGCGTTCTGCTGCTTGGTGTGATCCAGCAGGGTTTGCACGTCCTGGCGGGTCAGGATGTCCGCCGCATGCTGTTTGATGACTTCGGTCAGGTGCGTCGCCACCACCGCCGAAGGCTCCACGACGGTGTATCCCATCATCTCTGCGGCATCGCGCCGGCTGGCGGGTATCCAGTATGCGCTCAGGCCAAAGGCAGGCTCGCGGGTGGGAATGCCGCCCAGCGATTCCATCTGCTGAAGGTCATCCGCACCCATCGCCAGCAGGTACTGCGGACGTACCTCGCCGGTCGCCACCGTCTCCCCCTTAATCTTGATGGCGTATTGCTCGTTCTTCAGTTGCAGGTTGTCACGGATGCGCACCGACGGCAGCACGATGCCCAGCTCCAGTGCAGTCTGGCGGCGGATAAGGTTGATACGCTCCACCAGGTCGCCGCCTGCCGCAGCGTCTACCAGTCCCAGCAACCCCAACCCCAGCTCCAGTTCTATGGTGTCTACGGTCAGCAATGGCAACACTGCCTCCGGTCCCTTTGGCGCCTCCGTGGCTGGCTGGCGTTTGGGCGTGGTTTCCACGCGGCGGGTGCGTGCCCTTTCACCCTGCGTGACCACGTAGCCGATTCCACCCAGCGCCGCCGCCAGTAACAGTAGCTGGATAATGGGGAAGCCCGGCACCAGTGCCATTGTGACCAGCATCCCCGCCACAATCCACACAGGGCGAGCGCGCGAGAAGAGCTGCGAAAACAGGTCTTGCCCGATGTGGGTCTGTGTCGCCGTGCGGGTGACCAGGATACCTGCTGCGGTCGAGATGAACAGTGCGGGTATCTGTGCCACCAGTCCTTCACCGACGGTCAGCAGGGTGTAAGTGCGCAGGATGGTCATCACATCGCCCTGCCCGTTACGCAAGCCTATCAGGAAGCCGCCCACGATGTTAATGATGATAATGAGTACCGCCGCGATGGCATCACCCCGAACGAACTTACTGGCACCATCCATCGCGCCGTAGAAGTCCGCCTCCTCTTCAATCGCCTTGCGTCGCTCCTTTGCTTGCTCTTCGGTGATGAGACCGGCGTTCAGGTCGGCGTCAATCGCCATCTGCTTGCCCGGCATGGCGTCCAGCGTGAAGCGAGCAGCAACCTCCGCCACACGCCCCGCGCCGTTGGTAATGACCACAAACTGTACAATGACCAGGATGAGGAAAGCCACCACGCCCACCACA
>JAPWUZ010000237.1 GCA_028275265.1 Armatimonadota bacterium
ACATCCTCTTCTAAAAGCGGTACAATAGAGGTGGTATCACCTAAGGGGTCAACAATGCTGGTCAAACGCATTATTCCCTGCCTGGATGTGAAAGATGGCAGGGTGGTCAAAGGGGTGAACTTCGTGAACCTGCGCGATGCGGGTGACCCGGTGGAGCTGGGTGCACTGTATGACGCGCAGGGTGCGGATGAGCTGGTGTTTCTGGACATCACCGCCAGCCACGAACAGCGCGACATCGTGGCGGAGATGGCGGCACGGGTAGCGGAACAGGTATTCATCCCCTTTACCGTAGGAGGAGGCATTCGCACTGTAAAAGATTTTCGACGTATCCTGAAGGCGGGCGCGGATAAAATCAGCATCAACACCGCTGCGGTGCAGAACCCTGACCTTATCCGCGAGGCATCGGAACGGTTCGGCAGCCAGTGCGTGGTGGTCGCTATAGACCCGCGCCGGGTGGGAACCAAACCGGATGGCACACCGTACTGGGAAGTGTACACACACGGCGGTCGCAAACCCACGGGACTGGACGCCATCGAGTGGGCACAGCGGGTGGAGCAGCTGGGGGCAGGTGAAATCCTGCTGACCAGCATGGACCGCGACGGCACGCAAATCGGCTATGACATCGAACTGACGCGGGCGGTAGCTCAGGCAGTGAGCATTCCCGTGATTGCTTCCGGCGGGGCGGGGAAGCCAGAGCACCTGTACGATGCGCTGACGGAGGGACTGGCGGACGCCGCACTGGTTGCCAGCATCGTGCATGATGGGCATTATACCATTGCCGAACTCAAAACCTACCTGCATGAGCGGGGTGTGCCCGTGAGGCTCACGTAAATAACCGACAAAACGAAGAAAGGAACCAGAGGCATGTTCCGTGCTTTACCATCGCTGCGATTTGTCATACCGGTTATCCTGCTGATTGCGCTGTGGTTTGTCGGCAGTCACTTTTTCACTCAGTGGCAGCTGCAGCGCATTGAAGAATCCCCGCTGCAACGGTCTCGCGTGATGTTCATCGCCCTGCCCGATGATTTGACCGCTATCGTGGCGAACAAGACTATTTACGTCTACCGCAGGGGGGATGTGCAGGCGAAGTCCTTCTCGGCAGGCGAGGAACCTGCTATCCGCCCGGGCGCGAAGGCGATTATGGTGGAGCAACTGCTCGCGCGCGCGCCCATCGTGCTTACCGAAGCGCAGTTTGAACCGAGTGCGGAGCTGCGTACCGCTCCTGCTCCTCCACCTCTTACGGGCGACTACGGTATCGTCAAAGTGCGCCTGACCGACGAGGGGCGGCGCAGGTTGTGGAAGTTCTCCGCAAAGAACGTGGGTCGCACGCTGGTCATCGCTGTGGACAACCGCTATGTGGCAAGGGTGCAGATCGAAACCCCGCTGAACGTGACCGAGTTCGAAATACAGCCGATATGGCATGTGGAGAGCGCGCGCCTGCTGCAGGAATCGCTCAACGCGCCGAGGGGGCAGTGATGGTGTGGCTGGCTCTGCTGACAGCGGTTTTCTGTGGTACTTCGCCCGTTCTTAGAGAAGCGCGCTTCGGTATGATGCTGGTAAGCAAACATGAGTGAGCAGACCGATAGTGTGCCGAAAGGCAGACACCGTATCGCTTGCGTATGACTGGACGCCCATGTGGAAAGCGTTGCAGCTCCCACACCTCGTCCGCACGTGTGTGCAGACCATCGGCATATCTGCCGCCACGGTCTGTTTACTCTATGCGTGCAGCAGCGGGCATCACACAGCGAGCCTACCATCTGAGGAACACCTGCTGTTCTCTTTCGAACGCAGGACGATGCTGCCAATGGTAGGCGGGACGGCGCCACGCTCTATTGCTGCGGAACACGCCACAGAGGGAAAACATTCGCTGCGCCTGAATCTGTCCCCACGCCACGAGACGGTCATTCTGGACACTGGCGGTTTCCCGATGGACTGGCGTGGGTGGCGGACGCTGAAGCTGGATGTGTTCCGAAAAGGCTCGCCTATCGCCGTCAACCTGCGCCTTACCGACGTGCATCAAAAACGCTGCTGGATATGGAACAGGCGGATACAAACTGGCGCCAACACACTGCAGTACGACCTGTCCTCCATTAAGAGACAGATAGACCTGTCGGCAATCACCGAGCTCATGTGGTATGCCGAACAACCTTCCGGTGAAATCTATATGGATGCCATTCGGCTGAGCAGGTAGCCGTCTCAGCCCCTTTCGGAGAATCGGTTCCAGAGTTCTTCGGCTCCAGTGTCCGCTGCGAGTACGACCTCGGCGTGAGCGAGCAGGGGATAGCGTTTCTGTACCTCCTCCACCAGTTCCAATCGCACCACCCAGACCATCACGCCAAACCCATCTGCAAGCAGATGTTGCAGAACGGGCGCCCATCCATCACCACGCAGCTCCAGCGGCCCCACCTCGTCCACAATCAGCAGCTGTACGTTCGCTTCCTTCGCCGATTCCAGAGCCTGTCGCCCGAAGGCGATGCCGTCGGGGTCAAATGCGAAAGCCCCCACCCGAATCGTGCCCTCTTGCTCAGACCGCCGCGCCAGCACACGCTCCTCTCCCGACTGCAGGTCTTTGACCAGGTAGACCTCGCGTTGTCCGCTGTTGCCGTAACAGGGCGAGACGATGCCACCTACCGTCCATCCCGCACGACGTGCCCGTTCTGCGAGGGCAAGGCAGAGGGTTGTTTTGCCCTCGCCCCTGCCTCCAGTCAGTATCACCCGTCGGCGTGCCGAGAAGCGTTCCTGCCATCTGTCGACAAGCCGAAAAAGGCGCGCCATCGTCAGGACCGGCTCCGTCAGAACATCCTTCAGATTGGGGATACTCGCGAGGAAGTCGGGCAGGGCACGAAACGCCGATTGCACAGCCGCCTGCACCACCGCCAGACGCCCCCGCGAAAGCAGGCGCAGGATGCGCGGATGCGCAACCTCCACACCGATGGCTGCAAACAGAACCACCACCAGCACCGCACGCAAAGCCATCCGCGCCCCTGCCAGCAGTCCCCCGCCAGTGTCTCTGCCAGCCGCCCCCAGCACCAGCCCAGAGAGCAAAGCCAGCAGTAGTATCTCCGCCCATAAACGGGGATTGTGGAGCCGTTTTGCTAGCTGGCGATAGCGTACGAGTATGGCGATAGCCACCACAGCGACCGCCGGCACACTCAGGGAAAGCGGAGCCGTGCCCGCAAGCCACAAACCCGCAGGCAAAGCCAGTAGCCACACACCCAGTAACGGAAGCGAGCGTTTGAAATCCGCACTATCTTGCCGAGGCGTGCTCTGAGTGGTGATTAGCCCGGCAACGTCCTCCGGACTGCTGGCATACGTGTCCTGAACCCGCCTGCCCACGTACCAGCCGACCAGCCCAGCCGTTATCCCCAAAGTGCCCTGTATCGATACCAGCGCAAGCAGTACGCCGCCGGGTTGCAGCCCCTGCCAACCTGTTCGCTGCGAGGCAAACTGCACCAGCCCTGTGAACACGCGCATCAGATCGATACCGTAAATAATGGTCAGCGAAACCATCTTCTGCAACAGGGTGTAGCTCACCGCCAGCGCGCCTCCTGCGGCGCAACCCAGCCAACCTCGCCCCAGAAGGCGCAGAGACACCTGCAGGATAACCCCTTCGACGAAGATGCCAATCATGGGGCTGAGCAGAGCCGCGCTGGGGGACACCGATTTCATCAGCGCACACACCAGCGCCGTGCGCCAGATAAGCCCTTTGTCTGTCCATACCTGTGCAGCGGCGGTAATCAGGAAGACGCTTGCCGTCGCCATCACAGTACCCGCGAAGGGCACACGCAGATTGTGTAAGAAACTTCCCACCACAATCTCGAACGCCGCCCACAGGCTGCCCAAGGCAGCGGCACGGTTCCATGTGTGGATTGCCTGCGACAAAGGACGGACACTCCTGAAGGCTGCACTGGAGGTAATCACGCTTCGTTTTCCTCTGGCATCGGCTCTTATCGGTGAAAGTATTTCGTTGCGAAGCGGGATAAAACCTGCCCTGAAAGTAGGCGGAAACAATGAAAAGGCTCATACGAGGAAAGCCGCCCGCGAGGGCGGCTTCAAGGACACTGGGCAAGCAGACAACTACCTTCTTGCTGGGCGTCCCCCGCCAATCTGTACGGTCTGCGCGTAAAGCACACCGTCTTCTACGATGCCGGATACGGTGACCGCGGCGCCGACCCAAAGCTCATCGGGAGAGGCGGCACGTTTGCCTCGTGTCCACTGTGTATTCTCGTCCCATACGACGGTGACGGT
>JAPWUZ010000238.1 GCA_028275265.1 Armatimonadota bacterium
ACAACGGCTTGCGCGTGGTGCTGTCGGAAGACCACAGTGTGCCGGTGGTAGCAGTTGTGGTGCTGTACGATGTGGGCGCACGCAACGAGCCGCCCGGACGCACCGGGTTCGCCCATCTGTTCGAACACATGATGTTTCAGGGCTCTGCCAACGTGAAAAAGGGCGAGTTTTACACCTACGTCGAGGACAACGGCGGCGTGCTCAACGGGATGACCAGCAACGACTTCACCATCTACTTTGAGGTCATGCCGAGCAACCAGCTGGAGCTCGCCCTGTGGCTGGAGGCGGACAGGATGCGCTCCTTGCAGGTCAATCAAGAAAATCTGGATAACCAGCGCGAGGTCGTGAAAGAGGAGAAACGGCTTCGTGTAGACAATCAACCCTTCGCTTATGCACGCGGTATCTTGCTCTACGAGCTGGCATACGACAACTTCGCCAATGCACACTCGGTCATTGGTTCTATGGAAGACCTCGATGCAGCAACTCTAGAAGACGTGCAGCGATTCTTCCGCACCTACTACGCCCCCAACAATGCCGTGCTCGCCATCGCTGGCGACTTCGAAGAGACACAGGCTCTGGAGTGGGTGCGCAAACATTTCGGTGACATCCCCCCACAGGAGCCACCGCAGCCGGTGGACGTGAGTGAACCGGAGCGTGGACAGGAGAAGCGTGCCACTTATACCGACAGGTTGGCGAACTTGCCCGCGATAGCAATGGCATGGAAGGTTCCGCCCCGCCACTCGCCTGAAAGATACGCGCTCGCTCTGCTGGACCGTATCCTGTTCGGAGGAGAGAGCGCACGCCTGCATCAGCGGCTGGTGAAGCGACAGAAGAGCGCGCTGGCTGTTTCGGGAGGGCTAGAGGACCGCCGGGGACCGGGGCTGTTTACGTCCTTCGTAGTCTTCAAGCCGGACAGGGATTTCGAGCATGTCGAGCGCAGCGTCTACGCCGAAATCGAACAGATACAGCAAAAAGGCGTGCAGACGCGCGAGCTCCAGCGTGCGAAGAACCAGCTGCGTGCAGAACGCTACCGGGGCGTGTGGGGCGGCATGTACGGACTACAGACCCCGTTGGGGCGCGCGATGGAACTGGCATACCACACCCTTTTCGACGGCGATCCCGCGCTGATTAACACCGAGCTGCAACGCTATCTGGATGTTACCGCGGAAGAGGTGCAGCAGGTAGCCCAACGCTTCCTGATACCCACCAACCGTACCGTTTTATATATTCTTCCCGGTGCAGCCGGATCGGAGCAATAGAGGAGGACAGAATGGGAAGAACAGCAGTGATAACCACCCCGCCACCGCCGACGGCATTGCGTCCACTGGTGCTGCCCAGACGCGAGGAATTCACCGCCGCCGACGGTTTGCGTGTGGTTCTGGTGGAAGACACGCGCGTTCCTTTTGTGACATTACGTCTGGTGGTGCGTGCCGGTAGCGCACACGACCCTGCCGACCTACCCGGTCTGGCCGCCCTGACCGCTCACTGCCTCACTCAGGGCACGCAAAAACGTAAGAGCTTCCAGTTCGCCCGCGCTGTCGAGGAGCTGGGCGCAACTCTGGAGGCTCATGCCAACCGAGACTATAGCACCGTTTCCGCAACCGTGCTGGCAGAAAACCTGATGCCCCTGCTGAAACTACTGGCGGAGACGGTAACCGCCCCGGCGTTTGACCCTGAAGAGGTGGAGCTGGCGAAGGAGAACACCATACAGACACTGCGTTACCAGCGAACTCAACCGGCATTTCTCGCTCGCGAGCGTTATGCACAGGTGCTGTTCGGGAAGCATCCCTACTCGCGCATCGCTCCGACGGAAGAGTCGGTGAACGCCATGACATCGGATACTTTGCGCCAGTTCCACGCGAGCAATTACGCTCCGGACAACAGCCTGCTAGTGGTGGTTGGAGCGGTAGATGCCGCGCATCTGCGCCAAGGTCTGGATAAAGCGTTCGAGCGTTGGCAGCCGCGCGGCGTGCAACATCCGCCGCATGAGCCGCCCCCGTCGCGGGATCGACGCACGGTGCATATCGTGCACCGACCCGGTTCGGTGCAGGTGAATCTGCTGATAGGACATCTCGCCCCCCGCCCCAACGACCCCGATTTTCTGGCTCTGGACGTAACAAATACCGCTCTGGGTGGGCGTGCAGGCTCACGGCTCTTCATGAACGTGCGCGAGCAAAAAGGGTTCGCGTATGACGTGGGCTCGCATCTGTCGCAACACCGTGAAGCGAGCAGCTTCTCCATGTCCGCACAGGTACGCCCGGAGGTGGTCGGTGAAGCGGTGCAGGAGATGCTCAAAGAGGTGAACATTCTCCGGCGCGAGGGTATCACCGAAAACGAGCTGGAGAGCACCAAGAACTACCTGAACGGCACGTTTTCCATTCACCTCAGCACACAGGGCGGTATCGCCAGTGAAATAGTGGCTATCGAAATGCTGGAACTGCCCAAAGACAGCATGGAAACCTATCGCGAGCGCGTTCAGTCCATCACAACGGAAACGGTTTGCGATGTGGTTCAACGCCACCTCTTTCCGGACCGCATGGCGATTGTCGCTGTAGGAGAGGCAGAACACATCCAGAAATCTCTGGAGCCGTTTGGCGAGGTCGAGGTGCGTCCAGCGTCGTAAAACGATGCATACATCCCCTCTCCCACCCTGTGGGAGAGGGGATCAGTCGAATCTACCACCCGCGTGGAGCCAGAAGCTCCTTCTCCTCCAGCTGCCTGATGTCGATGCCCACCATCGGCTCGCCAAGGTCTTCGGAAATCTCAGCGAGGATCTTCGGGTCGTTGTAGTAGGTTACCGCATCCACAATGGCTTTGGCACGGCGTTTCGGGTCGCCTGATTTGAAGATACCGGAGCCTACAAACACCGCCTCCGCGCCCAGCTGCATCATCAGCGCGGCATCCGCAGGAGTGGCGATGCCACCCGCCGAGAAGTTCGGCACGGGTAGTTTGCCGGTTCGGTGTACCTCTACCACCAGCTCATACGGAGCCTGCAGCTGTTTGGAAGCCGCCATCAGCTCGTCCTCGCGCAGGCTCTGCAGCCAGCGGATACCGCTCATCACCGCGCGCATGTGGCGTACCGCCTCCACCACGTTGCCCGTGCCTGCTTCGCCTTTGGTGCGTATCATCGCCGCGCCTTCGCCGATACGCCGCAGCGCCTCACCCAAATCGCGGCAGCCGCAAACAAAAGGAACCTTGAAAGCGTGCTTATTGATGTGGTGCTGTTCATCGGCAGGGGTCAGCACTTCGCTTTCGTCAATGAAGTCCACCCCCAGCGCTTCCAGTATCTGCGCTTCCACAAAGTGCCCAATCCGGCACTTCGCCATGACCGGGATGCTGACCGCCTTCATGATGGCTTTGATGATTTTGGGGTCGGTCATGCGGGCAACACCACCCTGTGCACGGATGTCGGCAGGCACGCGTTCCAGCGCCATGACCGCCACTGCGCCCGCCTCCTCGGCGATTTCCGCCTGTTCGGGCGAGGTCACATCCATAATGACGCCGCCCTTCAGCATCTCCGCCAGACCAACCTTCGTGCGCCACGTCGCCTTCTCTACCTCGTTCATGTCTCTCGCCTCTCTTCGTGGGAATAGCGATTCCATTATACCCGAATACCACAAAAGGGCGCAGGTCATTCCTGCGCCCTCTGTTCTTGCTCCACCTGTGCAGTGGTTCTACGCTTTGCGCCGCCGCAGCAACGGAAGCAAACCGAGTGCAAACAGGCTCATCGTTGCCGGCTCGGGGACGACTGCCATGCGAATCACCATGTCGTTGTAGTCGCCGCCGAAGCCTTCACCGGTGTTCGCAGGCTTGTCCTCCACGCCTATCCAGTAGACGCCAGGAGCCTCTTTGAACAGTGCGAAGTGCTGATGGTTTGTCTCAGCAGCCGGGTTCAGGGTGGACTGCGTGTAATACTTCACGCCGCCTGCGGTCTTGATGTACAGACCGAAGTTCAGGCTGGGGCTGAACACGGCGGTCGCACCTGCACCCGCGGGACCGGGGAAGATAACTCCACCGACAGACGGGTCGCTCACATCGTACCAGCCGAGCTCGTTGATGTTGGCATAGCCGGCTACCTCGATGTACAGCTTCACTGCCTGCGACAGAGCACTCTGGAAGTGGAAGCTCAAATCCGCACTTCCATCGCTGTAGCCCCACCACTCGGGGGTGATGTTCGGGCTGGCAGGATGGCTGCTGAAACCACCGGTCTTGCTCAAGAAGTAGCCGATGTTCTTCTGGCTGCCGT